>CAZYTN010000009.1:0-23951 GCA_964650115.1 uncultured Sulfuritalea sp. | reverse complement strand
CCGCCTACGCCGCCGTGCGCTTCCTCAACGCCAAGACCGACGAGGAGCGCGCGCGCTTCGACTGGATGGGCTACATCGGCTCCTTCATCGCCATCGGCGCCTTCATTCCGCTGCCCTTCGCCGGTTACTGGCTGGGCCGCGAGATCTACCAGTTCTCGGAGCAGATGGGCGTCTCGATGATGGGCGGCAGCTTCGCCTGGCTGTGGATTTTGCAGGCCATGCTGATCGGCGGCCTGTTCCTCGCCTCCAATTTCTACCTCTGGCTTGGCATGGGGCGCATCCCCGGCGCCGAACGCTACGTCAAGTTCCAGATTCCGATGATGATCCTGCTCGCCATCGGCTTCATCGTCTGGGCGACGCCGCGCTCCATCATCGCCAGCGGCGCCGAGATGTCGGCCATGGGCGGTTCGCACCATCCCTTCCTCGGCCTCTTCGGCGTGATGGCGGCGAAGAACACGGCGGTGAATCTGATGATTCTCACCACCTTCTTTTCCTTCATGCTCTACCGGCGCGGCAACCGCATCCCGACGGTGTCATGGGCCGCGACGGGCAAGATCGTCCAGGCGCTGGTCATCGCCGCCGCCGCCGGCGTGGTGCTGGGCTACGGGGTCTACAGCTACTACGTGCCCTCCAACATCCGCATCGGCTTTTCGGTCTATCAGGTCGGGGCGGTGCTCTCCGCCATGGCGATTTTCGTCGCCATCGACATTCCATTGCTCAAGGGCGCGAAGGAAATCGGCGCCATCCGCTGGGGGCAGATCCCGGCGCGCGCCCAGTACGCGTTGTTCTTCCTCGCCATCAGCTTCACCTGGCTGATGGGCCTGATGGGCTATATCCGCTCCGGCATCCGCCAGTACTGGCACATCTACGGCCGGGTCATGGACGAGAGCGCCAACGCGTTCACCATGATGCACGGCCATGCCACGATCATCGTTTCCATCATCACCGTCACCTTCTTCCTGCTGGTGTCGGTGGTGTTCTGGATGGCAAGCCGTAACGAAAAGGTGGCGGCATGAAGACCACATTCCTCAAGATATTCATTTTCCTCATCGCAACGGTTTCGATCTACTCCTACGTCGGCCAACTGGTGCCGCAGTTCGAGGAATATCCGCCGGAAAAGAAAGTCATCACGGTGTCGACGCCGCCGGCAGAGCTGGCCGCGATCGGCGAGGAACTGGTGCGCGTCAAGGGCGGCTGCCTGATCTGCCACAAGGTCACCGAGAGCGGCAACGTGCGCGGGCCGGACCTGCGCCAGGCCGCCGGGCAGGCGGCGACGCGCAAGCCGGGCATGGACGCGGAAGCCTATCTGACCGAATCCCTGGTCGAGCCGAATGCCTTCCTCGTTCCCGGCTACCCGAAGATGATGCCCTCCGCAATCAAGCCGCCGGCCAACATGAACCTGGCCGAGGTCAAGGCCATCATCGCCTACCTGCAGACCATTGGCGGCGCCGAGATCACCGTCAAGATTGCCGCCGCCGATATCAAGGCAGCCAAGGCGTCCGGGCCGGTGCACAAGGGCAAGGAGGCCATGGGCACCCACGGCTGCGTCGGCTGCCACAAGATCGAAGGCGAAGGCGGCGAAGTGGGTCCCGATCTCACGAAAGTCGGCGCTGGCAGGACGGCGGACGAGCTGCTGAAAAAGATCGTCGAGCCTTCGGTGTGGACCACGCCGAACTACCCGGCCGGCGTCATGCCCGCCGAACTGGGCAAGGCGATTCCCGAGGGCGAGCGCCACGAGATCGTCGCCTACCTGATGGGCCTGTCGGGCAAGAGCTACTCGCCGACCGGCGCCGAATCGCCCTGGTCGCACGAGGGCGTGCGCCTCGGCCTGGTCATCCTGATTTTCAATCTCGGCATGCTCGCGGCGCTGGCTATTGCCGCGCGCCGGGAGGCCCTCACCCCTAGCCCCTCTCCCGCCGAGGCGGGAGAGGGGAGCGTCGCGGCGCCTGCGGCGCCAAGTTCGAATGGAAAGGCCATCTGACATGCGCCGTCATACTTTTTACCTTGCGCTCGCGCTCTGGCTCGCCATCCTGGCCGGGCTCAAGTTCGGCGTGCGGCCGCCGATGCCGGCCTCGGTGCTGATGATCTACATGACGCTGTCGACCATCGCCATCATCCTCTTCGTTGCCGCCGACGAAGCGCGCTTCCAGGCTTTTCTGGCGCCGCTGCGCGCCGTGTTCGAGGGACGCGCGCCGAAAGTGGTGCAGCTTCTGGTGCTGGCGGGGATTCCGCTGCTGGCCGGCTGGGGCGCCTGGCTGCGCACTGCACCCTCGTGGGACGCACCCTTCGAGCCGCGCGTGGTACATCCCGAGCCACCGTCTGCATTCAACTTCCACGGCAAGCGGACCGAGACCGCAAGCCTGAAGAATCCGCTGCGCGCCGCCAACGAGAAAGACCCGGCGCAACTGGAAAAACTCACGGCCGAGGGCAAGACCATCTATTACCAGAACTGCTTCTTCTGCCACGGCGACGCGCTGGCCGGCGACGGCCATTTCGCCAACGCCTTCTCGCCGATTCCGGCGAATTTCCGCGATGTCGGCACCATCTCTATGCTGCAGGAATCTTTCGTCTTCTGGCGCGTAGCCACCGGCGGTCCCGGCCTGCCCAAGGCCGCCACGCCCTGGCTGTCGGCCATGCCGGTATGGCAGAACTTGCTGACCGAGGAGGAAATCTGGAAAGCCATTCTCTACATCTACGCCGGCTCGGGCTCGACGCCGCGCACCTGGGACGAGGAGGTGAAGCATGAAAAGCACTAAGTCCCTGCTTGCCGGCCTGGCCATGCTGGCGGCCACGCTGTCGGCGATGGCCGCCGACGCCCCGAAGTTGAAGACCGAGCCGGTCAAACCGACGCCGGTCGCCGCCGACCTCGCCGCCGGCAAGAAGCTCTACCAGCGCTGGTGCGCGCAATGCCACGGCAACGAGGGCAAGGGCGACGGTCCGGCCGCCGACTTCGTCTATCCGCGGCCGCGCGACTTCACGCTGGCGATTTTCAAGGTGCGCACCACGCCCTCCGGCCAGTTGCCGACCGACCACGACCTGTTCCACATCATCAGCGAGGGCCTGCCCGGCACCTCGATGCCGGCGTGGAAAAAATTCATTCCCGAGAACGAGCGCTGGCAGCTCGTGCATTACGTCAAGACCTTCGATTCGCTGGGCCTGTTCAAGGATGAACCGGCGAAGGAGCAGGTGGTCATCGACGCCGCGCCGAAAATGACGCCGGAGCTGATCGCCACGGGCAAGGAGCTGTACAAGCAGAAGAAGTGCTGGCAATGCCACGGCCCGATGGGTCGCGGCGACGGCCCTTCGTCGGCCGGCATGAAGGACGAATGGGGCTTCCCGATCCGACCGGTGAATTTCACCAAGAGCTGGCGCTTCCGCGGCGGCGACCGCATCGAGGACATATACCGCACCTTCACCACTGGCTTCAACGGCACGCCGATGCCGTCCTTCGTCGACGCCATACCGGCGGCGGAAGACCGCTGGGCGCTGGCCGCCTTCGTCAAGAGCCTGGCGCGGCCGCAAAAGAACGCGCAGGTTCTGAAGGCCGGCAACATCGCCGGCGAGATTCCCGCCGATCCCCATGCCAGGGAATGGGAGAACGCCGAGTTCGCCGATTTCCCGCTGGCCGGCCAGATCATCCTCGAACCGCGCTGGTTCAAGCCGGTGCATGACGTCATCACCGCACGCGCCCTCTACAACGACAAGGAGATCGCCATTCTGCTGGAGTGGGACGACGGCACCCACAACACCGGCATCGGCAAGCCGGCCGACGAGGTCGCGCTGCAAATGCCGGTGCAGGCGACGGACGGCGTCAAGCCCTATTTCATCCTCGGCGACGACAAGCACGCGGTCGATGTCTGGCGCTGGAGCGCCAAGGACGGCTTGCAGCGCGCTACCGCCGAGGGCGCCGCGAAGCAGACGCCGCGCGAAGCCGGCGGCGTGGTCGCCCAGGGCGGCTACAAGGACGGCCAGTACCGCGTCATCCTGCGCCGGCCGCTAAGAGTCGGCGCCGGCGAGACGCCGATCGAGCCGGGCCGCTTCGTGCCGATCGCCTTCCAGCTGCGCGACGGCGACAACGGCGAGGAAGGTCTGAAGATGTCGCTATCCACCTGGTATTACCTGTTGCCGCAACCGGCGACGCCGCTGACGGTCTGGTTGTGGCCCTTCGGCATCGGCTTCCTGGCGCTGGGCGGCGAAGTCGCGCTGCTGCGGCGCTTGCGGCGGAAACCGTTGCCGGCATGACGACTTGCTACGCCGCCTGTTGCAGGGGCTCGATTTCCGCGTTGATGGATCGGGCGCTCGCGATTTCCGCCGTGCGCAGATCGTGGATCGATTGCAGGTTCAGCCAGGTCTGTGCATCGCCGCCAAAGCAGCGCGTCAGGCGCAACGCCGTGTCAGCCGTCACGCCGCGCCGTCCCAGAACGATGTCGTTGATGCGCGAGGCGGGCACATGCAGGCGCTTCGCCAGCGCGTTGACGCTCAAGCCCAGTGGCTTCAGGTAGTCTTCCCGCAACACCTCGCCCGGATGCACCGGGCGCATTCCATTCTTCACCATCGCCATTCTCCTTTTCGCACCTGCCGCCTGCTCAGTGATAGTCGGCAATTTCCACGTCCAGTACCCCTTCGTCCGACCAAGTGAACCACAAGCGCCACTGATCGTTGATGCGGATGCTGTGCTGCCCTTTCCGGTCGCCCGTCAGCGCCTCAAGCCGGTTGCCGGGCGGCGCCCGCAGCGACTCCAGGGTTGCCGCGGCATGCAACTGCGTCAGCTTGCGCTCCGCCACGCTCCTGATGTTGGCGAAGCGCCGAGACTTGCCGGTGGCGAACAACACCTGCGTATCGGCGCACCTGAACGAACGGATCATGACCGAAGTTTATACCGGTTTCCGGTAAGCTGGACGGCGACCAAGCGGCCAATTCCCGACCGCACTGGTCAGTTGTTGACCATGCGTCTCCTGACCATCCGGTGGCGGGGGCGCGCCGGTTTCCTTGCGCGGTGTGGGGTTGCGGGCCGTTCCCTTCATGGCACGCTAGCTGCAAGGGCCAAGCGATATCCACCTCGATGAGGATTCACCAGTGAGCCGTCTGTTGCCATTCCTGCTGCTCGTTTTCGGGCTGGCCCATGCCCAGGTCGGCAACGACTGGAAGCGCCTTGACGCCGACGAACCGGCGCCGGGCTTCACGCTGACCGGCCAGGACGGCAAGCGCGTATCGCTCAAGGACTTCCGCGGCAAGGCGGTGGTGCTGAGCTTCCTCTACACCGAGTGCAAGGACATCTGCCCTGTACTGCCGCAGATCATCGGCCGCACCGACCAGGTGCTGACCGAGGCGGAGCGCAAGCAGGTGCGCTTCGTCGGCATCAGCATCGACCCGCGCCGCGACACGCCGGAAAAGCTGCGCGGCTTCATGCAAAGTCACAACTTGTCACCGGAGCGCTGGACGCTGCTGACCGGCACCCTGAAGGAGGCCAGCAAGGTCGCCGACGACTACGGCGTCGTCGCCAAGCCGGACCTGCAGGGCGATCTGGTGCATAACGCGGTGTATGTCCTGATCGATCCGCAAGGTCGCCTGCGCACCGAATTCCACGGCCTGTTCACGCCGACGCAGGAAATCTCCGGAGCCTTGCGCCAACTCATCGCCAAACCCATGAAAAAAGGGACCTGAGCATGTACCAGTCCATCTATCTTCCGCTCGACAATTCGGCCCATTCGCTGGCCGGCGTCGACATTGCCATCGCGCTGGCCAAACAGACCGGCGCGCAACTCACCGGCAGCCACGTCTATGCCGCGAAGCTGCACGACCGGCGTTTCCGCCAGATGGAAGGCGGCCTGCCCGAGCCCTACAAGAAGGAAGACAAGCTGGTCGAGCAGCGCGAGGTGCACGACGACTTGATCACGCGCGGACTTTCGGTGATCTCCGATTCCTATCTCGACGTCTTCGATGTCCGCTGCAAGAACGCGGGCCTGGAAGGCCGCCGCGTCAATCTGGAAGGCAAGAACTGGCAGGCGCTGGTGAAGGACATCGGCGCGGGCGACTACGACCTCGTCGTAATGGGTGCACTGGGTCTGGGCACCGTGGCGCATTCCCAGATCGGCAGCGTTTGCGAGCGTGTGTCGCGGCGAATTGCTTGCGATCTGCTGACCGTGCGCGAAACCGAGCCGCGCGACGACGGCGCCATCGTCGTGGCGCTCGACGGCAGCCCGCAGTCCTACGGCGGCCTGATGACTGCCATCGAACTCGGCAAGCACTTTGGCCGGTCGGTGGAGGCGGTTGCGGTATTCGATCCGCATTTCCACTACGTCGCCTTCAACAGCATCGCCAAGGTCTTGTCCACCGAGGCCGCCAAGATCTTCCGCTTCGAGGAGCAGGAAAAGCTGCACGAAGAAATCATCGACTCCGGCCTGGCCAAGATCTACCAGGGCCATCTCGACGTTGCGGCGCGCCTGGCGAAGGAACAGGGTGTCGAACTGAAGACCACGCTGCTGGCCGGCAAGTCCTTCGACCAGTTGCTGGGCTTCATCAAGGAAAGCAAACCCTGGCTGATGGTGCTCGGGCGCATCGGCGTGCATTCCGAGGCCGGCATGGACCTCGGCTCCGCCACCGAAAACCTGCTGCGCCTGGCGAACTGCAATCTGCTGCTCTCCGCGCGCTGCTTCGAGCCGCCGATCGAGCACATCGCCGAGACCACCATGGCCTGGACCGAGGAAGCCGAGGCGCGGATGTTGCGCATCCCCGACTTTGCGCGCGGCATGGCGCGGAAGTCGATCATCAAGCACGCCGCCAAGGAAGGCCACACCATCGTCACCTCGGACGTCATCGACTCGCTGATGGCGACGATTCCCCAGGGCGCAGTCAATCGGCACGCAGACAAGAACGGCGTTGCGCCGGAATCCCTGGGCGGCGCGGGCAGCAAATGTCCCTTCGCGCCGCGACAGGTCGCCGAAGACAGCGGCAAGCCGACCTGGGACGCCGCGGCGCTGGCGCGACTGCAAAGCATCGAGCCGGCATCGATGCGCGAGCATGCGAAACTGCGCATCGAGAAAATGGCGCTGCGCCAGGGCGTGACGACGATCTCGGCAGACCTGGTGGAATCGGCATCGCGTGCCGTCGTGGAGATGTTGGGCTAAGCATCCATGGCCGCACCGCACCTGATTTCCTGGAACCTGACGCGGCGCTGCAACCTCGCCTGCGGCCACTGCTACCTCGATGCCGTGCAACGCAAGAGCGACGCCGGCGACGAACTGAGCCTGCCCGAAGTGGCGCGGGTGATCGACGAGATCGCCGAATTCGCGCCCGGCGCGATGCTGGTCCTGACCGGCGGCGAACCGCTGCTGCGGCGCGACCTCGGCGACATCGTCGAACATGCGGCCGGATCGGGCCTGATGCCGGTGGTCGGCAGCAACGGCATGCTGCTCGACGCGGCGCGCGCGCGGCAGCTGCGCGAACTCGGGGCGGCGGGCGTCGGCATCAGCCTCGATTCGACCACGCCGGAATTTCATGATCGCCTGCGCGGCCATAACGGCGCCTGGCAGGGGGCACTCGACGGCATGCGCGCCGCGCGCGAGGCCGGTCTCGGCGTGCTGATGCAGGCGACGTTGTTCGAGGAAAACCGCAGCCAGCTGGATGGCTTCGCCGACCTTGCTGCCGATGTCGGCGCCATGGCGCTCAACTTCTTCTTCCTGGTGTGCACCGGCCGCGGCGTGACGCAGACCGATTTGTCGGGGCAAGCTTACGAAGACAGCCTGCGCGACATCCTTACTCTCCAGCAGGCTCGGCCGGACCTGATGATCCGCGCCCGTTGTGCCCCCTATGCGCGGCGCATGCTGGGCCTGCATGCGGGCGAGGCTTCCGCAGGCTACGCCGAATGGTCGAGCGCCTGCCTGGCCGGGCGCCGTTACCTGCGCATCGGGCCGCAGGGCGAGGTCACGCCCTGTCCGTATATTCCGAAATCGGCGGGCAGCGTGCGCTGGCAATCGCTGCGGGAAATCTGGGAAACCGGGGCCGACTTCGTCCGCCTGCGCGAAGAAATGCCCGGCGGCAAATGCGGCGCCTGCGACTACCGCGTCAGTTGCGGCGGTTGCCGCGCCCGTGCGCTGGCCACCACGGGCGACCTGATGGACGAGGACGGCAAGTGCAATTACCTTGCACCCGCGTCGGCCAGCCCGGAGTTGTCGGCGTCGCAGCGCGTGTCCGCGGTGACCTGGTCGCCCGAGGCGCAGCGCTTGCTGGAGCGCATCCCGTCCTTCGTGCGCGAAAAGCTGCGCAGCAGCGTCGAAGGGAAAGCCGTGGCGGCCGGCGAGACCGTGGTCTCGGTCGACTTCCTGCAACGCCAGCGGCCGACCAACCTGCCCTTCCGCCGCCCGGATTCGTCCCGCTAAGCCCGCCGCGCCGTCCCGCCAGGGCTGACTTTCGCGCTCCGCATCAACCACGAATCGCGCGCGAGCGCAGACCAATGTGGCGTTCTTGAAATTCAATTCCATCCGCTGGCGCTTCGGCCTCGCCCTGGTCACTCTGCTGCTGCTGGAACTGCTGATGCTGGGCGTCACCTGGCATACCGCCAGCGGCGTCGGCGACGAATGGCGACATTACCAGGATGCCGTGGTGAGGCGCCAGGCGCTGCTGATGGAGATTCGCGCCGGCTTCGGCTACGGCGGCATGATCCATGGCTTCAAGAACTATGTGCTGCGGCACGACGCCGCCTATGCCGAACGGGCGGCCGGAGGCCTGGCGACCATCGCCCGGGCGATTGCCGACTACCGTGGCTTGATCGGACTCAACGCGGCGGAGGTCGCGGCGCTGGACGGCATCGAGAAAGTGGCGGGCCGCTACGCGTCGAACCTGGAATTGGCGCGCCGCATGGTTGCGGCGGGCGCGAGCGCGGCGCAAACCGACGCGCTGGTGAGGGTGGACGATGAACCGGCCTACGCGGCCTTTGCCGTGATCGGACGCGAATTCGCCAGCCATACCCGCGCCGCCGAGGATCGCCTGGGCGATATCGCAACGCGCATGGGGCGGGTGCTCGGCTCCAGTTTCCTGGCCCTGGTGCTGACCAACCTGTTCGCCGTGCTGCTGATCCGCCGCGTGCTGCGTTCGCTCGATCGGGCGGTGGAGGCGACGACCCGCATCGCCGGCGGCGACCTGTGCCAGCCGGTGGCCGGCGACAGCCTGGAGGAAACCGGCCACATGCTGGACTCGATGCGGCTCATGCAGGCCAGCCTGCTGCGGCGCGACCAGGAGGACCGGCAGCAGGCGGCGCGGCTGCGCATGTTGGCGCAGGCCATCGAGCAGAGCCCGGAAAGCATCGTGCTGACCGATCCGGAGGCGCGCATCGAATACGTGAACCAGGCCTTCGTTGCCAACAGCGGCTATGCGCGCGAGGATGTGATCGGCCAGAATCCGCGCATCCTGCATTCGGGCAACACCGCGCGCGAGGTGTATCAAGGATTGTGGACCACGCTGGGCCAGGGGAGGATCTGGGAGGGGGTGTTTCGCAACCGGCGCAAGGATGGACAGGAATACGTCGAGGCGGCGACCATTTCGCCGGTGCGCGACGATGAGGGGAGGATCACCCACTACCTGGCGGTGAAGCAGAACATCACCGAAAAGCTGCGCGCCGAGGCGGAGATGTTTCGCCTGGCCTACTTCGACGGCCTCACCGGCCTGCCCAATCGCAGCCTGCTCACCGACCGGCTCGGCCAACTGCTGGAAACGGGGCGGCGGTCGGGCCATTACGGCGTGCTGATGCTGCTCGATCTCGATGCCTTCAAGACCATCAACGACGGACGCGGCATGGAAACCGGCGACATCCTGTTGCGTGCGCTGGGCGAACGCCTGGGCGACCACTTGCGTGCCGGCGACACGCTGGCGCGGCTCGCCGCCGACGAGTTCGCCATCCTGCTGTCCAGCCTCAACGACAGCCACGACGTGGCCATGCGCCACGCACTGAGCGTCGCGGAAAAGATGCGTGCGGCACTGGCACTGCCGTTCCTCGTCGGCGGGGACGAAATCACCATGCACGCCAGCCTGGGCGTCGCCGTGTTTCCACACGGCGAGCGCGATGCGGCACCGGCCATCCTGCAACGCGCCGGTACCGCCCTGCATCGCGCCAAGGGCGCCGGCGGCAACCAGACGGCCTTCTTCGACAGCGCCATGGGCGACGCCATGCGCCGGCGTTACCGTGTCGAACGCGATCTGCGCAAGGCGATTGCCGCGGGCGAATTGCGCCTGTACTTGCAGCCCCAGGTCATGATCACGGGGCAATGGGTGGGCGCCGAGGCGCTGCTGCGCTGGCAGCATCCGCTGCTCGGCTTGCTGGCGCCGGCGGAGTTCGTGCCCCTGGCGGAGGAATCCGACCTGATCGTCGAGCTGGAACGCTGGGTGCTGACCCAGGTCGGCATCCTGGCGCGGCGGCTGGGCGCGGGCGGGCGGCCTTTGCGCCTGTCGGTGAACATCAGTCCGCGCCACTTCCGCAAGGCGGGCTTCGTCCCCTGGCTGAAGGATTTTTTGCAGGCCAGCGGCGCCGACCCGAACTTTCTGACCCTGGAAGTGACCGAAGGATTGATGATCGACGATGTGCACGACACCGTGGCCAAGATGGAAGAGCTGTCGGCGCTGGGCATCCATTTTTCGATGGATGATTTCGGCACCGGCTACTCGTCGCTGGCCTACCTGAAGCAGTTGCCAATCCAGGAGCTGAAGATCGACCAGAGCTTCATCCAGGATGCGCCCTTCGACGCCAGGGGCGCCGTCCTGCTGAAAACCATCCTGGCGGTGGCCGAGCACATGAATCTGCGGGTTGTCGCCGAGGGCGTGGAGGAAGCGGCGCACGCGCTGCTGCTTGAACCCTACGCCCACGTCATCCACCAGGGCTTTCTCCACGGCCGGCCGGAGCCCTCGGATGTCGGGCTCGCGCGCTGGCTGGCGGCGCTTCCGGAGCGACGATAATGCAGCCCCGCGTTGGCCGTGAAGCGGCAGCCTTGATTCGCCACCTGCTGCTGTGCCTTGTCGCGCTGGCGCCCGCGGCCGTGCCCGCCGCCAACCGCCTGGCGCAGGCCGACAGCCCCTACCTGCGCATGCACGGCAACAATCCGGTCGACTGGTACCCCTGGGGCGAGGAAGCCTTCGCCCGGGCGGGCGCCGAAGGCAAGCCGGTGTTCCTGTCCATCGGTTACAGCTCCTGCTACTGGTGCCGCGTGGCGGAGGAAACGCTCTACCGCGATCCCGCCATCGCCGCGCGCATGAATGCCGGCTTCGTCAATGTGAAAGTGGATCGCGAACAGCGCCCCGATCTCGACCGCATCTACATGAGTGCCACGCGCCTGCTGGGCGGTTCGGGCGGCTGGCCGAACAACCTGTTCCTGACGCCGGAACGCAAGCCCTTCTTTGCCGGCAGCTATTTCCCGCCGCGGGACGACGACCTCGGCCGGCCCGGCTTCCCGAGCGTGATGGCGCGCGTCGCCGACGCCTGGGCGAAGCAGCGCGCGGCCGTCGAACGCCGCGGCGAGGCGGTGGCCGCGGCCTTGCGCGGCCGACCGGCCGCCGCCGGCGATGCGACGCCCGCACTCTGGCGCCAGGAGGCGCACCAAGTCCTGCAAGGGCGCGTCGACCCGGTGCATGGCGGGCTCGCCAGCGGCGCGGCGAAATTTCCGCTGGTGGCGGAACTCGGCCTGCTCGGCGGCAAGACGCTGACGCGCGCCCTCGATGCGATGGCGGCGTCCGCCCTGCGCGACCACCTCGGTGGCGGCTTCCACCGCTATACCATCGATGCGCGCTGGAACCAGCCGCACTTCGAGAAAATGCTCTACGACAATGCCCAGTTGCTGCGCCTGTTCGCCGGCGCCGGCACCAGTCCCCTGCATCGCGCCGCGGCGCGCGAGACCGCGGCTTTCCTGCTGCGCGAACTGCAGGACCCGGCGGGCGGCTTTCATGCCGCGCTGGATGCGGTTTCCGACGGCCGCGAGGGCGCCTACTACCTGTGGACCGAGGACGAGATTCGCGCCGCGCTGGGCCCGGGCGCCGCGCCCTTCCTCGCCGCCTATCGGCTGGCGCCCCAGCCCGGCGGGCTGGAAAGCGCGGAAGACCTCGACGGCCCGCGCGCCGCGTTGCGCCTGCCCGCGCCGGCCGCGGCCGGACAGCAAGGCGGCGAGCGAACACTGGCGCAACTCGCGCCGCAGCGCGCCGAACTGTTGCGCTTGCGCGAGCAAAGGCCGCGTCCGGCGCGCGACGAAAAAATCATCCTGGCCTGGAACGGGCTGGCCATCGAAGCGCTGGCCATCGCGGCGGAAAAGCTCGCCGATCCGGCGCTGGCCGCCGCCGCGCGCCGCGCCGCCGACCGGCTGTGGCGCGACGCCTGGCAGGACGGCCGCTTGCGCCATGCGATTTTCGAGGGACGGGCTCAGGGCGAGGGCTTTCTCGAAGACTACGCGCTGTTCGGCCGCGGCCTGCTGGCGCTTGGCCAACGCCAGCGCGCGAGCCAACTGGCGGCGGCGATGTTGCGCGATTTCGCGCGCGCCGACGGCGGCCTGGCATCGACGCGACATGCCGCCGATCTCTTCGCCCCGGCGGAAGAAAACGGCGACGGACCGTATCCGGCCGGCGCCAGCGCCGCCTGGGATTTGCTGACGCGGCTGGCGGATGGCGGCGAGTCGCGCTGGCGCGCGCCGGCAGCACGCCTGCTCGCCACGCTGGCGCCGCGCATCGCCGGCGCGCCGGAAAAATGGCCGGCGCTGCTGGCCGTGCTGCCCGCTACGGCGGTCGCGGCGTCGGCCGCCGCGGGCAGTGCCGGCGTGGTCGATGCCAGCGTGCGCCAGCAGGGCGGGCGGCTGGTGGTCGGCCTGCGCATCGCGGCCGGCTGGCACGTCAACGCCCATCCGGCGAGCCTCGACTACCTGGTGCCGACCCGGATCGAATTCGACGGCGCCGCTCCCGTCGACATCGTTTATCCGGCCGCCGGGCGCCTGCGGACCGCGTTTGCCGGCGCCGAGATCGATGTCTATGAAGGCGCGATCGAGATCGCCGCCAACTTCGCCGCCGCCAAGCCGCCGCGACGCGCCTGGCTCCATGTCCAGGCATGCAGCGACGAGGTCTGCCTGCCGCCGGCACGAATCCCGCTTTCACTGCCGTCACGAACTCGGTGAACATCCCGTGTTTGTCGCTGCATTTTCCCAACCCTCACTTTGAGAACCTCATGAAACTTACCCTTATTGCTGCCTGCGCAGGCATCGCCCTGTGCTCCACCCCCGCCCTGGCCAACATGGAACTGGCCAAGAAGAGCAATTGCATGTCCTGCCACCAGGTCGACAAGAAGCTGGTCGGCCCGTCCTATCAAGACGTCGCCAAGAAGTACGCCGGCCAGGCCGATGCCGCCAAGAAGCTTGCCGCCAAGGTCAAGGGGGGCGGCAAGGGCAACTGGGGCCCGGTGCCGATGCCGCCCAATCCCGCAGTCAAGGATGAGGACATCGCCAGCCTGGTCAAATGGATTCTGGCCGGCGCGAAGTAGGCGCCGTCGCCGCGCGGCACGACCCGGCTGCGACCGGGTCGTCCCCTCCGGCGCGACGTTTCGCGCCGACCCGCGCCCATCGCCGCTGACAAATTTCTAGCCGCACCGGTCAAATAGTTGGCGCCTGCGCCTGCCCTGTGCCAGGCCAGAAACCGCGTAAACCCCGTGCTTATCGCAGCGCAGCATCCTGGTACGACCGTTGCATAAGGGACGCAGCAGGAATGTCTGGCCGCGATCGGGTGCGATGGCCCGCCGGCTGTCGCGCAATTCAACGCAGGGAGAAGACCGTTCATGAATTTCCATCACAAGATACGCAACAGGCTTTTGTTCGGCTTCATTCTGATGGCGGTGCTGCCGACCGTCGTCGTCGGCACCTACTCGGTCAAGGTTTCCAGCGGCTCCCTGCTGACGCAGGAGCTGAACAGCCAGAAACAGTTGGTAACCGGTCAGTTCCGCGACATCACCTCGTTCCTCGGCAGCACCCGCGGCGACGTCGAATTCCTCGCCGAGTCGACTCCGCTCAAGCAATACCTGCGTTCGCGCCAGGCAGACCGCCAGGGCAAGCTCGGCGAGCCGCTGCGGCAAGCAGTGGAGCACGAATTCCTGGCCTTCGCCAGGAGCCGGAAAATCTACTACCAGATGCGCTATATCGACGAGACCGGGCAGGAGGTCGTCAGGATCGATACCGATGCCTCCGGCGTCAGCGCGCCGGTGCCGCATGAAAAATTGCAGAACCAGGCGAGTCGCTACTACTTCACCGAAACCATGAAACTCAACCCCGGCAGCGTTTTCGTTTCGCCGCTGGACCTGAATCGCGAGCGCGGGGAAATCGAAAAGCCGCACAAGCCGGTGATTCGCTATGGCGTGCCGCTGCGCTATCCGGACGGCGAAAATGCCGGCATCCTGATCACCAACATATACGCGGCCGGATTCCTCTCCAATCTCGGCAAGGTCATGCTGGTCGACGGTGAGGGCTATTACCTGTCCCATCCCGATCCGGCCAAGGCCTGGGGCGGCAAACGCGACCTGGGTCACGGCGCCAACTTGAAAGCCGATTTTGCCGACACGGCGCTGAGGATCGTCGACGGCGCGAAAGAAGGAGCGATAACCACCGCCGACAAGGCCATCACGCACATGAGCGTGCGGGTGCCCGGATCGCGCGCGGAATGGACGCTGGTGCTCGACCAGCCGATGGATCTCCTGCTCGATAGCGTCAAGAAATTCCAGATGACCTTCTGGGGCATCGTCGCGGCCGCTCTCGCGGTAGCCATCGGCCTGGCGGTGTATATCGACTCGCGCATCACCCGTCCGATCGAACTGCTGACCGAGCGCGCCGAAAGGGTCAGCATGGGCGAACTGCTGGACGAAGTGAAAATCGACGACCAGGGTGAAATCGGCCAACTCGCCGATGCCTTCGAGCGCATGCGCGTGAGCATGGTGCGCATGCTCGAACTGGTCAGGGGCCGCGGGCAATGAACCGGCGTCCGGCATGCAGTGCGGCGTCGCCCCCGGACCGGGTGGTCCGGGCAGCGGCAGGATGGCGCCGATGAGCGACGACAGCGTCAGCGCCAGCTTCGATCAGTTGATGGATGCCCTGGCCGGCTATTGCGGGCGGCGGCGGTCCGGCACCCTGTTCATTGTCACCGCGGACAATCACGCCGCGCGCTTCGTGCTGGACCAGGGCGAGATCGTCACCTGCAACTACAGCATGAAGCAGGGCCACGATGCGCTGCCCCTGCTGCGCAACATCAAGGATTGCAGTTACCGCTTCGCCGACGACGTCTTCAGCGCCATCGGCGAGTTGCCGATGCCGCCGACCGACAAGTGCCTCAAGTACCTGCGCGGCGACCCGGCGCGCACGGCGCCGGCGGCGGCGGCGGGAAGCGGCGCGCTGGACATTCTGAAGGAGGAGCTGACTCGTGCGATGGGTCCGGTGGCCGGCATCCTGCTGGACGGGCAGTTGCGCGCCGGCGGCGTGCCGCAGACCCAGGCGGATCTGAGCGCACTGATCCAGCGCATGGCCGGCCAGATCGGCAACGCCGGGAAGGCCCAGGCGTTCATTGCAGCGCTGGCGCGGCGAATAACCTGATGAACTGACGCCCCGGCCGCCACCGTGCCGCCGGCTCTGACTTTCAGGCGCGGCGTAGTGATTCCTGGTGTTATGTCGCGCTGACGTCGGGCCGCGCAGCGGCCCATGATGTCATGTTCATATCGACGTGGTCAGCTCGACCAGCCAGGTCGGCGCCGCTTGCAACACCCAGGCTTCGAACAATTTGTCGCCGCCCGTGAGAATCGCCGCGCCGATTACCAGCATCGCGCCGCCCAGTGCCTGTTTGCCGATCCTGCCGGCGGCCAGCAGGCGGCCACGAAGGCGCAGCATCGCCTGCCGCGAGACCAGGCCCAGCGCCACCAGCGGCAGGCCTGCGCCCAGCCCGAACAGGGCCATCACCAGGGCCACTTGCGCCAGGCTTTGCCCCTGGCTTGCCAGCGTTACCGCCACGCCCAGGGTCGGGCCGACACAGGGACTCCAGACGATGCCGAGCAGCAAACCGAGAACGAACTGGCCGGGCAAACCGTCGAGCGTGAGTCTGGACAACAGCCCCTGACCCGCGCCCGAGACGCCGGAGGCGGCAAGCGCGAACCGCTCCTGCAGTTGCGCCGACAGCAGCAGCATGCCGAAGGCGATCAGCAACGCGGCGGCGGCGTCGCGGAATAGCGCGGGATCGAGCCCGAGCGAGGCGCCGAGGCTGGCGACGAAGACGCCGAGCGCGGTGAATGACAAGGTCAACCCGGCGGCCAGGGCAAGAGGACCGAAGCGGTGCGCGGTCGCCGCCGTGCCGAGCAGGATCGGCACCAGCGGCAGTACGCAGGGCGACAGCGTCGATAAACCGCCGGCGGCGAAGGAGAGCCCGTAGGCGGAGAAGCCGAAGTCCACCTTGGCTTCCTCAGATCGCTTTCTTCAGCAGGGCAGCGATGCCTTCTTTGCTGGTGTCGCCGGTGGAACGGCCGGCTTCGCGGCCGCCCTTGAAGACGATCAGCGTGCTCTGGTACTGGGCCTTGAAGCGTTTGACGACATCCTTCTGCCCATCGAAATCCACGCGGAAAGCGGTGATGTTCTTGAGTTCGGGCGTTTTCAGCAAGCCGGAAACAATGGGCTCCTGGGCTTTGCAGGTCGGGCACCAGTCGGCATGGATGGCGACCAGGATGGGTTTGCCCTCCTTGTTCAGGGTATCGAACTTTGCCGCATCGAATGGGGTGTCGGCGGCAAGCGCCAAGCCGCCCGCGAGGAAGGGCAGCAGGACGAGAGTCCGCAACATCTTGAGCATGAAAATCTCCTTGAGATTGGAAGTCGTAGGCAATAGTCGCCGCCCACGCCATATCCTTACACTGCTGCTGCGAAGGGGCCTTGTTCTGCACTGCCTCGCCCGCCGCGAAGCGGAATCCCGGGTGTGTCGAAACCGGTTCGCCTCCGTGAACTGTTGGGGCGACTGTAAGCAATCGGCACCGAGCGCCGACCAAGTGGTACGTCCAAAGGAGCCAGCCGATGCGCGACAGATACTTCCTCCCGAACCGCGTGCGTTTGCCGAGCCGCTTCCTCTTCTGCCTTGTCCTCGCCATCTCGGCTAGCGCCGCGCAGGTCTCGGCGCAGGAGATGAATGGCTTCGACCTGAAGGACTCATTGATCCCCGCTACGCAGATCCATTCCGGCGGACCGGACAAGGACGGGATTCCAGCGATCGACAAGCCGGACTTCGTCACGGCGGGCTTTGCCGCCTTCCTGCGCAACGACGATCAGGTGCTGGGCTTGAAGTCCGGCAATGTGGCCCGCGCCTATCCGGTGCGCATTCTCAACTGGCATGAAGTGGTGAATGACCGCATCGGCGCCAATCCGATTGTCATTACCTTTTGCCCGCTGTGCGGTACCGGCGTTGCCTTCGACGCCCGCGTCGAAGGCCGCAGCTTGAGCTTCGGCGTCTCCGGCCTGCTCTACAACAGCGATGTGCTGCTCTACGACCGGCAGACGAATTCCCTGTGGTCGCAACTGCTCGGGCAGGCGATCAGCGGCCCGCTCAAGGGTCGCCGCCTGACCATGCTGCCACTGACCCACACCACATGGGCGGACTGGCGCAAGACGCAGCCGGCAACGCAGGTGCTGTCGACCAATACCGGCAGCGTTCGCCCTTACATGCGTGATCCCTACGACGGCTACGAAAAGGCCGAGGAGGTGATGTTCCCGGTGGCATTTCGTTCCGCCGGTTTCCATCCGAAAGAGCGGGTGTTGGGCATCAAGGTCGGCGAGCGGAGCAAGGCCTACCCCTTCGTCGAGTTGGGCAAGACTTCGGGCGAATTCCTTGACCGCATCGGCGACACCGCGCTGACGATACGCTTCGACCGCGACGCCAAACGGGCGACGGCGCACGCCAAGGACGGGCAGCAACTGGCGGCCGTGGTCGGCTACTGGTTCGCCTGGTATGCCTTCAACCCCGGAACCGAGGTGTTTCGGGCCGACGACGCATCCAGGCCGCGCCGATAGCCGCCGATGGGCCGTTGCCTGCCCGCGCAGCGGAATTCCAGGCACGCAAAGCGAGCCAGCACCGACTTTGGTGGCATCAGTAAGAAATGCGGTCCAGCACCGACCAAGTAAAAACAATCCTGCCCCCGGAGCAAACACATGCGTGACACCTATCCACTGCTGCTCAAGTTGGACTTTCCCGGTTTGCGTCGCCGCCGGCTGGAAACCCTGCAAGCCAATCTTGGCTACCGCTGCAACCAGTCCTGTTTCCACTGCCACGTCGCGGCCAGCCCGAAGCGCACCGAGGAAATGAGCTGGGAGACCATGGAACTGATGCTGCGCTTTGCGCAGCGCCAGGGCATCATCTCGCTCGACCTGACCGGCGGCGCGCCGGAACTCAATCCGCATTTCCGGCGCTTGGTACTGGCCGCCCGCGCCCAGGGATTGCGCGTCATCGATCGCTGCAACCTGACCATACTCAACGAGCCCGGCCAGGAAGACCTGGCCGACTTCCTCGCCGCCAATGAGGTCGAGATCGTAGCCTCCTTGCCCTGCTACCTGGAAGAGAACGTCGACCGCCAGCGCGGCGACGGCGTCTTCGAGGCCAGCCTGGCCGGTCTGCGCAAACTCAATGCCCTGGGCTATGGCCTGCCGGATACCGGGCGGATCCTGAACCTGGTCTACAACCCGCTCGGGCCGACCCTGCCGCCGCCGCAGGAACCGCTGGAGGCCGCCTACAAGGAGCAACTGGCGATCCGCCATGGCATCGTCTTCAATCGTCTGTTCGCCCTGGCCAACATGCCGATCCAGCGCTTCGGCAGCCAGCTTGTGTCGCGCAAGGAGTTCGACGGCTACATGAGCCTGCTGAAGGGCGCGCATCGCGACGACAACCTGGCCGGCGTGATGTGCAAGACGCTGATCTCCGTAAGCTGGCAGGGCCATGTCCATGATTGCGATTTCAACCAGATGCTGGGTTTGCCTTTGGGGCGCGGTAGCGCCGCAGTACATCTTGCCGAGCTGCTCGATGTCGATCTGGACCATGCGCCGATCCGTGTCGCCGGCCACTGTTACGGCTGCACCGCCGGGCAGGGCAGCAGTTGCGGCGGCGCGCTCGCAGCGCGGCCGACAGGTGCCGCGGCGGTCGCGGCCTGAATTTTTCGTCAAGGAAGAAAAACCATGCATGAACTCGTCAAGGATTACTACGCCAATCAGCTCCAGTCGAGCGAGGACCTGCGCACCTCCGCCTGTTGCGACGCCGACGCGGTGCCGGCCTGGCTCAAGCCGCTGCTGGCGCGCATCCATCCGGAGGTGCTGTCGCGCTACTACGGCTGCGGCCTGGTCTGCCCCGAACTGCTGAGCGGCTGCCGCGTGCTCGACCTGGGCTGCGGCTCGGGGCGCGACGTGTATGCGCTGGCGCAGCTCGTCGGCCCGTCCGGCCGCGTGGTCGGCGTCGACATGACGGAGGCACAGCTCGCCGTGGCGACGCAGCACCGCGACCATCACAGCGCGGCCTTCGGCCACGCCGCGCCGAACGTCGAGTTCCATCTCGGCTACATCGAACGCCTGGACGAACTTGGCCTCGACGCCGGCAGCTTCGACGTGGTGGTCTCCAACTGCGTCGTCAATCTCTCGCCGGACAAGGAGGCGGTGCTGCGCGGCGTACACCGGCTGCTCAAGCCCGGCGGCGAGTTCTACTTCTCCGACGTCTATGCCGACCGCCGCGTGCCGGACGCGGTGAGGAACGACCCGGTGCTGTATGGCGAGTGCCTGGGCGGCGCGCTCTACTGGAACGACTTCCTGCGCCTGGCGTGGCAATGCGGCTTCGCCGATGCGCGCCTGGTGACCGACCGGCCGCTCCTCATCACCGATCCCGATCTGGCGGGGCGCGCCGGCGGCATTGCCTTCCACTCCGCCACCTGGCGGCTGTTCAAGCTCGACGGCCTGGAGTCGGCCTGCGAGGACTACGGCCAGGCGGTGGTCTATCGCGGCAGCATCGCCGAACATCCGCACCGCTTCAAGCTCGACAAGCATCACGACATGGCAACGGGCAAGATGTTTCCGGTCTGCGGCAATACCTGGCGCATGCTGGCGCAGACGCGCTTCGCGCCGCATTTCGATTTCCATGGCGACTTCTCGCGCCACTACGGCATCTTCGCCGGTTGCGGCACGACCATGCCCTTCGACGACGCGCCCGCCGCGGATTCCAAATCGGGCTGTTGCTGAGCGGCGGACGCGACCATGGAACTCATGCTCGTCGCCGCGGCGCTGTTCGTCGTTTATTGGAATGGCGCCAATGACAACTTCAAGGGTTTCGCCACGGTCTGGGGCACGGAGACGCTGAGCTATCGCCGCGCGCTGTTGTTCGCCACCCTGGCCACGGTGGCCGGCAGCCTGGTGTCGTGGTGGCTGGCGGGAACGCTGGTGCAGCAGTTCTCGGGCCGGGGCCTGGTGGCGGATGAGGTGGCATCCGCGCCGCAATTCATCGCCAGCGTCGGCATCGGCGCCGCGCTGACCGTGCTGTTCGCGACGCGACTGGGCCTGCCGGTATCGACCACGCATGCCCTGATCGGCGGCCTGGTCGGCGCCGGTCTGGGCCAGGCCGGCGGCGAGCTGCATTACGGCGGACTCATGAGCCTGTTCCTGCTGCCGCTGCTGGCGAGTCCGCTGCTCGCCGCCACGCTCGGCATGCTGGCCTCGCGCGCGGTGCGTCGCATGCCGGCCGACGACTGCGCCTGCGTGATCGCTCCGCTGTCCGCCGCGCCGGCAGGCGGCGCCGGCATCACGGCCATGACGAGCGCCATGCCGGCCATCCTGATCGCCGCGGACGGGCAATGCCGGCAACAGCCCGGCGTGGTGGGGCGCATCTCCCTGTCCCGCGTCGGCGACCGCGCGCACGTGGCCTCCGCCGCGCTGATCTGCTTTGCCCGCGGCGTCAACGACACGCCGAAGCTGGCCGCGCTGCTGCTGGCCGGGCAGGCCCTGGATGCGACGGCGGCGGCGCTGGCCATTGCCGTCGTCATGGCCGCCGGAGGATTGCTCCACGCCCGCCGGGTGGCCGTCACCATGAGCCGGCGCCTGACGCGCATGGATCACGGCCAGGGGCTCGCCGCGAACCTCATCACCGCTGCTCTGGTGCTGTTCGCCAGCAAGCTGGGCCTGCCCGTATCCACCACCCATGTCTCGGTCGGGTCCATCGCCGGCGTCGGCGCGGGCGCCGGAACCGTCGATTGGACCACCGTGCGCCACATCGCGCTGTCCTGGATCGCCACCTTGCCCTTGGCCACCGTGCTGGCGTGGCTGACGACGCAGGTCATCGGGGCATCGTGAGCGTCGGAATAAGTTCCGCAGGCCGACGAGTTCGCATCGATGGAGGCCAATACTCCGCCGCGGCGGATTGGCGATAGCATGCCCATGCTGCGCGAATCGCCGTCCCACCAGCACCGACTTTCATAAAGCACGAGGAGCCACAATGAATGCAAAACAACTCGAAGGCGTCCGCGCCTGCGTCTTCGACGCCTACGGCACATTGTTCGACGTCAGCAGTGTCGCTCGCGGCGCGCAGGATGCGCTGGGCGACCGCTGGCAAGCGCTGTCCGATTTGTGGCGCACCAAGCAGCTGCAATACACCTGGTTGCGCGGTCTGGGCGGACATCACGCCGACTTCTGGCAAGTGACGGGCGACGCCCTCGATTTCGCCATGAGTACGCTTGGTATTCGCGACGATGGCCTGCGCGCTCGGTTGATGGATCTTTATCTGCGTATCGCGGCCTACCCCGAGGTGCCGGCCATGCTGGCCGAGTTGAAATCGCGCGGCATCAAGCTGGCGATACTCTCCAACGGCACGCCGCAAATGCTGGCGGCGGCGGTCGACAACTCCGGCATCGCGGAGTATTTCGACGCCGTGCTGTCGGTCGAGGAAGTCGGCGTCTTCAAGCCGCACCCCAGCGTGTATGGCATGGCACCGGCGCGCCTTGCCCTGGCGAACGAGCAAATCTGCTTTCTCTCGTCCAACGGCTGGGACGCGTTTGCCGCCAAGGCGTTTGGCTTCAATGTGCTGTGGTGCAACCGTTTCGGCCAGGCGCCCGAGCGCCTTCCCGGCACGCCGGACGGAGAAATCACCGATCTGTCGCTGCTGCCGGCGCGACTCGCGCGCTGACCGATGTTTCGCCAGGATCTGTCGCGGACTTGCCGCCGGACCATGGACTGCGGCGGTGGCTAGCGGAGCGCGCGTGCGACGGCTGGTCGGGAACGCACCGGGCGCGGACTGAATGCAGGCCGCCAGCCCCGTTCTGCGGGACATCGTGCTGGTCGGCGGCGGCCACAGCCACGTCGTGGTGCTGCGCATGTTCGCCATGAAGCCCTTGCCGGGCGTGCGCCTGACGCTGATCTGCACCGACACCGATACGCCCTATTCGGGCATGCTGCCGGGCTACATCGCGGGGCATTACAGTTACGACGAAGTGCATATCGACCTGCGCCGCCTCGCCGAATTTGCCGGCGCGCGCTACTACCGCGACGAAGTCATCGGCATCGACCGCGCCGCGCGCCAGGTGATCTGCCGCCAGCGTCCCCCGGTGAGCTACGACGCGCTGTCGATCAACATCGGCTCGACTCCGCAACTGGGTAGCGTGCCGGGCGCCACCGAGCATGCGGTGCCGGTCAAGCCGATCCGCCGTTTCAACGAACGCTGGCTGGCGCTGTTCGAGCGCGTGCGTGTACATGCGGGACCAATCACGATCGCCGTGGTCGGTGCCGGTGCCGCGGGCGTCGAACTGACCCTGGCAATGCAGTACCGCTTGCGCAATGAGTTGACGGCGCTCGGCCGCGATCCCGACGAATTGACCTTCCACCTGTATTCCGCCGAGGCGGAAATCCTGCCGACACACAATGCCGCCGTGCGCCGCGCCTTCGAATTGGTGCTGGCGCAGCGTGGCGTGACGCTGCATCGCGGCGCCGAGGTAAGCCAGGTCGAGGCGGGTCGCCTGCGGGTGCGCGACGGAACGACGCTCGCGGCCGACGAGATCGTCTGGGTCACCCAGGCCGGCGGCGCGGCCTGGCTGGCGAACACGGGTCTCGCTCTCGACGAGGCCGGCTTCATCCGCGTCACCGAGACCCTGCAAAGCGAAACCGATCCGCTGATCTTCGCCGCCGGCGACTGCGCCGCGATGACCGGCCATCCGCTGGAAAAGGCCGGCGTCTTCGCCGTGCGCATGGGTCCGCCGCTCGCCGAGAATCTGCGCTGCATCATTACCGGCGAGCAACCGCGCCACTACCGGCCACAGTCGCGCTGGCTGGCGCTGATCAGTACCGGCGACAGGCACGCCGTGGCCTCGCGCGGCTGGCTCTACGCACGCGGTGACTGGATCTGGCGCTGGAAGGACTGGATCGACCGTCGCTTCATGCGCAAGTTTTCCGGGTTCGATTCGATGGCCGCCACGGTGGCGCAGGAAGTCGAAGTCCCGCTCGCCGCCGAGGAACAAGCGCAGGCCGTCTCGGCCGTTGCCATGCGCTGTGGCGGCTGTGGCGCCAAGGTCGGCGCCAGCGTGCTGTCGCGCGCCTTGGCAAGCGTGCAGCCCATAGCCCGCGACGACGTGTTGATCGGCCTGCACGCGCCGGACGATGCCGCCGTGGTAAGGGTGCCGCCCGGAAAAGCCATGGTGCATAGCGTGGATTTCTTTCGCGCTTTCATCGACGATCCGTGGGTCTTCGGCCGCATCGCCGCCAACCATGCGCTGGGCGACATCTTCGCCATGGGCGCCGAAGCGCAGTCGGCGACGGCCATCGCCACGGTACCGCCGGGACTCGAAGCGAAAGTGGAAGACACGCTGCGGCACATGATGGCAGGCGCCGTGTCCGTGCTCAACGAGGCCGGCTGCGTGCTGGTCGGCGGCCACACCGGCGAGGGCAGCGAACTGGCGCTGGGTTTCGCCATCAACGGCC
>CAZYTN010000008.1:24432-25934 GCA_964650115.1 uncultured Sulfuritalea sp. | reverse complement strand
CGCTCCTGCATCACGGCATGATCGTCCTCGGCATTCCCTACACCGAAGGAGCGCTGTCTGCGACTCGCGAAGGTGGCACACCTTACGGCGCGAGCCATGTCAGCGGCAGCGATGGCAATACGACTACCAGCGAACATGAAAAGCTGCTCGCCGTCGCTCTCGGACGCCGCCTCGCCGAGACTGCAAAAAAACTCGTGCCATGAATCTCTGGTTCAATCGGCTGGCATCGATCAGCCTGGTCGGCCTGCTGTTTCTCTGCCTTGCCTGGGAACTCTGGCTGGCGCCGCTGCGCCCCGGAGGTTCGATGCTGGCGCTGAAAGCCCTGCCGCTCTTATTTCCCCTGTTCGGCATCTTGCACGGCAAACGCTACACCCATCAATGGACGTCCATGCTTTCCCTGGCCTACATCGCCGAAGGTCTGGTGCGCGCAGTCTCCGATCAGGGTACGAACCAGGCGCTGGCAATGGCCGAAACTGTCCTGGCGACGCTACTGTTCGCCGGTTGTCTCGGCCACGCCCGTGCAACCGCGCCGTCCAGGGCCGTCAAATCTGCGGATTGAGCTTCTCCTGGCCAGAGCACAGTTTATTGAGCGCATTGAGATAGGCCTTGGCGGACGCAACCACGATATCCGTATCGGCACCCTGACCGTTCACGATCCGACCGTCTTTCGACAAGCGTACCGTCACCTCACCCTGCGCATCGGTACCGGTAGTGATGGCGTTTACCGAATACAACAGTAGTTCGGAACCGCTCGCGGCGACGTTTTCAATCGCTTTGAAGGTTGCGTCAACAGGACCGCTGCCGCTCGATTCGGCATGCTGTTCGGTCCCTCCTGCGGAAAGGGTCAGTCGGGCCTGCGGCGCTTCGCCGGTTTCCGAGTGGAACATCGACGACACGAGTTTGTAGTGCTCGTCGTCGGTAAGAACCATTTCGTCACTCATCAGGGCGTGCAAATCCTCGTCAAAAATCTCGTGCTTCTTGTCAGCCAGTTCCTTGAAGTGGGTGAACGCCACATTCAGCACCTGTTCGCTTTCGACCTCAATGCCAAGTTCCTTCAGGCGGGCCTTGAATGCCGTACGCCCGGAATGCTTGCCGAGGACCAGCTTGTTGGCTTTCCAGCCCACGTCTTCGGCACGCATGATCTCGTAGGTTTCGCGGTGCTTCAGCACACCATCCTGATGTATGCCGGACTCATGCGCAAACGCATTGGCGCCGACAATCGCCTTGTTTGGCTGCACCGGGAATCCGGTGATGCTTGACACCATCTTGGATGCCGCGACGATTTGCGTGGTATCGATCCGGGTGATGCAGGGAAACACATCCTGCCTGGTGTGCACCGCCATGACGATCTCCTCCAGCGCGGCGTTGCCGGCACGCTCGCCAAGACCATTGACGGTGCATTCGACCTGGCGCGCACCGGCCATGACAGCGGCAAGACTGTTGGCCACGGCCAGGCCCAGGTCATTGTGGCAATGCACCGACCAGATCACCTTGTCGGAATT
>CAZYTN010000008.1:20857-24332 GCA_964650115.1 uncultured Sulfuritalea sp. | reverse complement strand
TCCGGCGACATGCGCAGCTTTTTCTCCATGTGGATCGGGCTGGTAGCGATGAAGGTGTGGATGCGCCCGGATTTCGCCGGGTTGACCGCCTCGAGCGCCCGCGCAATGTCCTTGTCAAAAGCACGGCACAAACCGGCTACCGTCGAATCCTTGATGGTTTCGGCTACCGCTTTGACCGCCTCAAAATCGCCGTTCGACGCAGCGGGAAAACCTGCTTCGATCACATCGACGCGCATGCGCTCAAGCTGACGCGCAATTCGCAGTTTTTCCTCCTTGGTCATTGAAGCGCCTGGGCTTTGCTCGCCGTCGCGCAAGGTGGTGTCGAAAATGATCAAATGTTCCTTGGACATGATTCTCTCCTGGGAAAACAAAGTTTCAGTGAAAGCTGATGCCGGCTTTGTGTCCCCGCGGGAGGCGGGGACGGTATCCCTTGCGGGCATCGGTGTTAAGCGCAGCGGCTATGGCTAAAGCAAAAATGGACAATACCGCTCCTTACGGGGCGGGCACTATGGACAACCGGATTGTGGGGAGGGGGGGTGTATTAGCGCGCGCGGCGCAGCAGCGGAAGCAGCTTCGCGCGCAGCGGCAGACGCGCAATTTGCGCGCCTGTGAAGGCAAGAAATAGTGCGGAAACAATGAGCGTCGCAGTCATGGCAAGGACTATAAAGACTTTATTTCCGGCGCGCAACAGATTTCAGCTGCCATCATTTTCATTTTACGCCGATGGTTCCTGCCTCAGTCTTCGCTAAAGCCGAGAGTTTTAGTCACGGCCGCTACGCATAACGCCGATGCCCGCAAGGGATACCGTCCCCGCCTCCCGCGGGGACATAAATCCGGCGTTAGCCTTCACTGAAATTGCGCCTTTTCTTGCTGCGCCAGGCCCATGCCGCCATCACGTAGCCCGACAGGGCATAGGCGAGGAACAACGCGAACAATACCCCCGGTGGATACGACGACACCAGGACATAACCGAGGACGATGACGGGAAGCACCATGAACGGCACGCTACGGCGCAGATTGATGTCCTTGCCGCTCCAGTAGGGCAAGGTGCTGACCATGGTGATTCCGGCAAAAAGCGTCAAAGCGAAGGCATACCAGCGCACCTCTTCGCCACGAATATTCAGGTCGTTGATGATCCAGACGAAGCCTGCCACCAGCGCAGCAGCCGCCGGACTCGGCAAGCCCTGGAAATGGCGCTTATCCACTATTCCAATATTGGTATTGAAACGGGCCAGGCGTAATGCCGCCCCGGCGCAATAGACAAATGCAGCAATCCAGCCCCACTTGCCCATGCCCTTCATCGCCCATTCGAAAACGATCAACGCCGGCGCTGCGCCAAATGACACCATGTCGGAAAGCGAATCGTATTCTGCACCGAAGGCACTCTGCGTTCGGGTCATGCGCGCCACACGGCCATCCAGACCGTCGAATACCATGGCAATGAAGATTGCCACGGCCGCATACTCGAAGCGTCCGGTCATCGCCTGGACTATGGCGTAAAACCCGGAAAACAGCGCAGCCGTCGTCAGCAGGTTGGGCAGCAGATAAATGCCGCGCCGACGCAGTTCGAAATTCATCAGCACCTTGCGAGGCGGAATTGGCGGCATGGGTAAGTCGATGTAAGGAACAAGTCCTATTTTAACGGCTCAGGCCTGTTCAGCAATAACTGCCCCTTCTTCCGTTTGGGCATCGCGACTGTTCCCGCGTTCTCGCGGAGTCTCGACACCGGGAAACGCAAAGAGCGCAGCACCGCTGCGCTCTTTGCAAATCAAAGCCGGAATCAATTCTTGCTTTGATCGACCAGCTTGTTCTTCTTGATCCAGGGCATCATTGCCCGCAACTGCTCGCCAACGGTTTCTATCGGATGGGCAGCGGTCAAGCGGCGACGGGCCGTCATCTCCGGATAGTTGGTGCGACCTTCAAGGATGAACTTCTTGGCGTATTCGCCTTCCTGAATCGCCTTCAGTGCGTCCTTCATTGCGGCGCGAGCTTCCGGACCGATGACTTTCGGACCGGTGACATACTCGCCGTACTCGGCGTTGTTCGAAATCGAGTAGTTCATGTTGGCAATGCCGCCTTCGAAAATCAGATCGACGATCAGCTTGACCTCGTGCAGACACTCGAAATACGCCATCTCCGGCGCATAGCCTGCTTCCGTCAATGTCTCGTAGCCGGCCTTGATCAATTCAACCAGACCGCCACAAAGCACCGCCTGCTCGCCGAACAAATCGGTCTCGGTCTCCTCACGGAAGTTGGTCTCGATCACTCCGCCCTTGGTGCCGCCGTTCGCCGCGGCGTAGGACAAAGCAATATCCTTGGCCTTGCCCGACTTGTCCTGATGAATGGCGATCAGTGAAGGCACGCCGCCGCCGCGCAGATATTCGGAACGCACCGTATGGCCGGGGCCTTTCGGCGCGATCATGATTACATCCACGTCGGCGCGCGGAATCACCTGGTTGTAATGAACATTGAAGCCATGCGCGAAGGCCAGCGCAGCGCCCTTCTTCATGTTCGCTTCAACATCGCTGTGATAAACCGCGGGAATGGTTTCGTCTGGCAACAACATCATCACAACGTCAGCATCCTTCACGGCCTTGGCGACCTCCTCGACCTTGAGCCCGGCCTTTTTGGCCTTTTCCCAGGAAGCTCCGCCCTTGCGCAGACCCACCGTCACCTTGACGCCGGAATCCTTGAGGTTCTGTGCATGTGCATGGCCTTGCGAGCCGTAGCCGACGATAGTGACCTTCTTGCCCTTGATGAGGGAGAGATCGGCATCCTTGTCGTAATAGACTTTCATTGGTTTTCCTTGATTTCAGAGTTCAGACTTTGAGAATTCGATCGCCGCGCCCGATGCCGGACACACCTGTGCGCACGGTTTCGAGGATCAGAGAACGATCGATGGCTTCGAGAAAGGCATCCAGCTTGGAACCGTTGCCTGTCAGTTCGATGACGTAGGTCGAATCGGTGACGTCGATGATGCGCCCGCGGAAGATATCGGCGATACGCTTCATCTCCTCGCGATCCTTGCCGGCGGCACGCACCTTCACCAGCATCAGTTCACGCTCGATATGCGCGGCTTCCGACAAATCCACCACCTTGACGACATCGATCAGCTTGTTGAGCTGCTTGGTGATCTGCTCGATGACCTCGTCCGAGCCCGTGCTGACGATAGTCATGCGCGACAGCGAGGCATCTTCCGTCGGCGCCACCGTCAGTGACTCGATGTTGAAGGCGCGGGCAGAGAACAGGCCCGAGACGCGGGAAAGAGCACCGGCTTCGTTTTCGATAAGAATGGAAATAATGTGTCGCATGCTTACAGTTCCTCGGCCAGAATCATTTCTGACAAGCCCTTGCCGGCTGCGATCATCGGATACACGTTGGCCGTCTGATCAGTGAGGAAATCCATGAAAACAAGGTCATTCTTGTGTTTGGTGAAGGCTTCGCGCAAGGCCGGCTCGACATCTGCCGGACGCTC
>CAZYTN010000008.1:18948-20757 GCA_964650115.1 uncultured Sulfuritalea sp. | reverse complement strand
GGCTTGTCGAACTTGTAGTATTGCGCTGCCCACATCTGGTGCTGGCCTACGTCCGAGGTAATGAAGGCATCTCCAGCCGTCACCTCGTAGAGCTTCTCCACGACGTACTGGGGCATGATGATTTCCTTGCCCTGCTTGTACTTGAGCGACTTCTTGCCACGCCAATCGTCGATCTGCTTCCACCAAGCCGCCAGTACCTTCGGCTCGGGTACGCCAGCCGATACTTCGAGAAGCTTTTGCAGTTCGTCCAGCACGTCCGGCAAATTGCCGACGATAGGTACATCGACCTTGACCCGCTTTGCAATCGAGGACGGATCGATATCGATATGAATGATCTTGCGTGAAATCTCTGCGAAATGCGCCGGATTGCCGATCACGCGATCATCGAAGCGCGCGCCTACGGCGATAAGTACATCGCAATTCTGCATGGCCATATTGGCCTCATAGGTGCCATGCATGCCCAGCATGCCCAGCCATTGCTTGTCGGTTGCCGGATAACCACCTAACCCCATCAGGGTATTGGTTACCGGATATCCCAGCCTGCGCGCCAGTTTGACCAGTTTTTCGGAGGCATCGGAGAGGATCACCCCGCCTCCGGCGTAGATCATCGGCCGCTTGGCCTCCAGCAGCATCTGCACTGCTTTCTTGATCTGCCCGCTGTGCCCCTTGACCACCGGGTTGTAGGACCGCATGGCGATCGTCTTGGGGTATTCGAATTCGCACTTCTGGTTGGTGATGTCCTTCGGGATATCGACCAGAACGGGACCGGGACGCCCTGTTTTGGCTATGTAGAAGGCCTTCTTCAGGGTTATCGCCAAGTCCCTGACATTCTTGACCAGAAAATTGTGCTTGACGCAGGGCCGGGTAATACCCACCGTGTCGCATTCCTGAAAAGCGTCCTGACCGATATAGCCCGTCGGCACCTGTCCGCTGATGATGACCAGCGGAACGGAGTCCATGTGTGCCGTGGCGATGCCCGTGACTGCATTGGTCACGCCAGGCCCCGAGGTCACCAGGCAAACACCGATCTTGTTGGAAGATCGGGAGTAGGCATCCGCTGCGTGCACAGCGGCCTGCTCATGACGAACCAGAACATGCTTGAACTTGTCCTGTTTGAAAAGTTCGTCGTAAATAAAAAGAACCGAGCCGCCGGGATAGCCGAATACATATTCGACCTTTTCCTCCTGCAAGCACCTGATTACAATTTCTGCGCCAGTTAGCTGCATTGATTACACCTGTTACACTTTTCGAGTGAAACATATAACCTTACTGACTCGTCCGCGAATGGTCAAGATTTATAGTCTGTTTTTCATTATGAAAAACTGCTGAAAACCGGCAGGAGTCTTCCCTGAGTACTCGAGTCGAACTTTCCAATTTCCTTGCCAGCGTCGAACGCCGGGCCTTCAAACAGGCCATGTTTGCCATTCGAAACGAAGAAACCGCACTGGACATCGTCCAGGATGCCATGATGCGGCTCGCGGAAAAATACGGCGACCGCCCGGTCACCGAGTGGCCGATGCTGTTTCAGCGTATCCTGCAAAACGCCATACGCGACAGTTACCGGCGATCCAAGGTACGATCCCTGTGGACAACTCTGCTTTCGTCCCTTTCCCACAATGATGACGAGGATAATGATCCGCTTGAAACTATTGTGGCAGAGCACGAGTCAGAGGGTCTGGAGACACCGCACCGACAACTGGAGCGTTCGCAACTCCTTGGCGTTATTGAAAAAGAGGTCGAGAAGCTGCCATCACGTCAACGTGAAGCCTTCCTGATGCGTTACTGGGAGGAGATGGATATTGCCGAAAC
>CAZYTN010000008.1:5915-18848 GCA_964650115.1 uncultured Sulfuritalea sp. | reverse complement strand
GTCAACGTGAAGCCTTCCTGATGCGTTACTGGGAGGAGATGGATATTGCCGAAACGGCGGCGGCGATGGGTTGTACGGAGGGAAGCGTGAAGACACATTGTTCGCGCGCCACGCACACCTTGGCTGCGGCACTTGGGGCAAAGGGCATAAAGTTATGAACGAAGATATTGAATTCGGCTACAAAGCAAGGCAGATTCTCAATCAGGGCGTGGATACCCTTGATCGTGGGGTGGCCGGCCGTCTCCACGATGCCCGTCAGAATGCGTTGAATTGCCAGCGAGCGCCGGTTGCAAGGCTACGTATGGCCGGAATTGGATATGCGGTGGAATTTGCTTTTCTTTCCAACACCCGCAACCTGCTCGCTGTCATGGCTCTGAGTGTTGGCGCCATGGGCACCTATTACTGGAATGCTTTCGAGCAGGCTCAGGAATACGAGGAAATCGACAGCGCACTCCTTGTCGATGAACTGCCGCCTTCCGCATATCTTGATCGAGGTTTCCACGCATGGCTCGAGCGCGCTTCGGACTCATCTTCGCAGTAGCGCTGTGGCTGGCCTCTCCGCTCAGCCATGCAGTCATCACTCCTCCTCTGCCACAGCCATCCTGGGCTGAACTGAACGCGGAGCAGAAACGCATTCTCGCTCCGCTGGCCGGCGAATGGGACAAGATGGACGGTTTCCGCCGAAAGAAGTGGCTGGGCATCGCCCAGCGCTACCCGTCCCTGAGCCCTGACGAGCAAGCCCGCATGCAGCGGCGGATGACCGAGTGGGCCAAACTCACACCGGATGAGCGCAAGCGCGCAAGGGAGAAGTACCAGTCGTTGCAAAAGGCCACGCCCGAGAAAAAGGAGGCGGTGAAGCTCAAGTGGGAGGAGTACAAGGAACTTCCGGAGAGTGAAAAAACCCGCCTTAAGACCGAGGCAGCCCGGAATCCCACGCCCCGACCTACCCCATCGAAGCCGGCAATTGCCGCCAAACCGCCCGTATCCAGCGTTCCGCCGCCTGCCACTTCTGTCGACCAACCCTCAGCCCGCTAGACTCCGCCATGTCAAACCCGGCAGCAGCCCCCAGGGACGAACTGCCCGGTCTCCGCCGTCGCCTCGCCAGCATGGCTTATGAAGCCCTGCTACTGCTTGGTGTGCTGTCAGTAAGTTTCATGCTGCCGCATCTTGCCCTCGGTATGGGATTCGGACTCGTGTTGCCGGGCTGGGTGTTGCTGGGCCACGTCTTCATAGTACTGGGTGCCTACTTCGTCTGGTATTGGCATCATGGCGGACAGACCCTGGCCATGCAGACATGGAAGATCCGGCTGTCAACCCCCAGCGGGGCCGAGCCGTCGCTGGCGCGCCTGACGCTACGTTATGTTCTTGCCTGGCCCAGCCTGGTCTATCTGGGGGCGGGATTGCTCTGGGCGCTCTTCGATCGCGACCGCCAATTCCTTCATGACCGCCTGGCGGGTACCCGCCTGGTGTCCAGGCGAGACTAAACGACACGACACATCAGCGTCGCTCAACCCACCACAGCATGCAGGCAGCAGTCATAAAGAAAAGCGCGCTTGGTGTTATTGCGGAAAAGAAGGGCGGCCAACTGTTGATCACGCCGAGACTGGAAAACAGCCCGTTCAGCATGTGGAAACCAATGCCGAGCATAATCCCGGCAAAAACGCGAATGCTGACGGCACCCATGCGATCCTGCATGTAGGCGAACGGCAGTGCCAGCGCCATCATCACCAGCGCTGCCAACGGATAGATCAACTTCTTCCACATCGCGATATCGTAGCGATCGGTCTTTTGCTGGTTTGCGCTCAAATGGCGGATAAAGAGGTACAAATTCACCAACGACATGCGTTCCGGTCGCACCAGAAGCACTGCCAGAATATCCGGATTGAGCGCCGACTTCCAGGTCAGTTCGGAATACTTCTCCACGTGTGCCGCGTCATCCGAAAACACGGTGCGGACCACTCCAACCAGCGACCAGGTGCCGACACCGATATAGCGGCCACGTTCAGCCTGAGTAATCGACACCAACTGGAACCGATCGTCAAATTCAAACACACGAACATTCTTCAGAGACGCATCAGGGCGAACCTGGCGAACATTGACGAAAGAGCGCTCGTCTTTAACCCACAGACCTGAGCGGAACTCCTGTGCAACCAAAGCGCCCATCGCCTTCAGTCTAAGTTGCTGGGCGGTCCGCTCAGACGGAGGGGCAACAAATTCGCCCACCAACAGGGTCAAAACGGAAAAAATCAGCCCGATCTTGGCCAACGTAAACAGTAGATCCCTGGTGGAGAGGCCTGCCGCGCGCAGCACCGTAATCTCGGAGTGACGAGCGAGGACAGTTAGCGCATACAGGGTACCAATCAGAACGCCGATCGGGAACAACTCATACAAGCGCCCTGGCAAGGTCAATATCACGTAGCCGATAGCATGCTGAATCTGATAGCCGCCCTTGCCGACGCTCTCAAGCTGGTAGATCAGATCAAAAAAAGCAAACAGCATCAGGAAGGCCAGAAGCACCAGACCAGTTGACGCATAGATCTCGCGCGCCAGATGGCGCTCGTAAATTTTTAGCGCCACCTTAGCTTTCCCCATGCAAGGGGATTCTGCCGGTGATAGAAGAGAACAATCAGAAGCAGGAACATGCCTACGTGCACGGACCAGACACCGATCTCGAATTTCAGCTTCCCCGCCGCTACCCAGGCATGGCTGACGCTGAGCAAGTTGCTATAGATCATGTATACAAGCAGAGCAAACAGGAAATTATTTGTCCGCCCCGCACGCGGATTGACGAATGCCAGAGGTATCGCCAGTACCGCCAGATTCAGGGCCGCGAGCGGAATTCCTATACGCCACATCAGTTCAGCCAAATTGACCCGTTTTGGGTCCTGCAGGAGTTCCCACAACGGTTTGCTGCGCGCCGCATCCTCGAAAGCGCGGGCCTCCTTGGTCTCTATGCGCAAGGCATAACGATCGAACTCCATCACCCGATACTCTGCGGTGCCCGCGGTGCCCTCATAGCGTCGCCCGCGATCGAGGACAATAAACCTGTCGCCATTTGGCATGGTTTCCGTATGGCCCTGAGCCGTCGCCATCACACCCAGCCGACCCTGCTGAATGGAACTGACGAAGACGTTTTTTACCTTCCCGTCCTCGTTGGCCATGCTCTCGACAAAAAATACACGGTCAGCCGCCTTTGACTCATTGAATGCGCCGGGTGACACGCGCGCCACGTCGTCGCGCGGATCCATGTTCCGCCGGTAAACCTCGCTCTTCTGCGATGCCCAGGGGCTCAGGAACAGCGAAAGGGCAGCTATCACGACCACGGGCGGTCCCGCAAACTTCAATACCGGCTTGACCCAGGCAGTCAGCGGCATTCCTGACGCCAGCCAGACCACCATTTCCGAATCTCGATACCAGCGCGATAAAGTCATCAGGACGGCAACAAAGATCGTCAGCGACAACAACACCGGCAGATAGCCGATGGAACGGAATCCGAGGAGAGCAAGAACGGCTTCAGAAGCCAGCTTTCCGCCTGCCGCATCGCCCAGCAGACGAATCAGCTGGATAGTCACCAGAATCGCGAAGAGCGCAACAAAAATCCCCGCCGCTGTATGGGTGAACTCCCGAATTGCAGCGCGCTGATAAATCATCGTATAGCGGAGTATCGGCTTTGACTTTTAGTGAAAACTTGGAGAATAATCGGGGCAGAAACGGAAATCGCCCGAAACAGAACAATTTCTTTGATTTCCCGCGGTCCCCAAGGAGAATATTTTGGAATTTAGCATAAAAAGCGGAAGCCCGGAAAAGCAACGCAGCGCCTGTGTTGTAGTCGGTATCTTCGAACCGAGAAAGCTGTCGGCAGCCGCAGAGGTTGTCGACAATGCCGCCCACCAGTTCCTCAGCGACATCCTGCGTCGTGGCGACATGGAAGGCAAGTCCGGTACCAGTTTGTTGCTCCACAATGTATCCGGTGTCGAAGCAGACCGTATCCTTCTGGTGGGGCTTGGCAAGGAAAGGGAATTCCGCGAAAAGGAGTATCGCGCCGCACTGACCACGGCAGTCCGCCAGCTTAATGAAACCGGCGGCTTCGACGGCACGGTCTATCTGACCGAGCTCAATGTGAAGAAGCGCGACGTTGCCTGGAAGGTTCGACAAGCCGTACTCGTCGTACAGGAGACGCTTTACCGATTTGATCGCCTCAAGTCAAAGAAGGAAGAAGTGCGTCGGCCGCTCAGAAAATTGACCTTCTGTGTCACCCGCCGCAATGAGTTATCCAGCGCTGATGCAGCACTGGCTGAAGGATTGGCGATTGCTGCCGGAATGGAACTCGCCAAGGATCTCGGCAATCTGCCGGGCAACATCTGCACGCCGACCTATCTCGCCGACCAGGCCAGGCAGCTCGCAAAATCCCATGGCCTCGGCGTCGATGTTCTAGACCGTGCCGACATGGAAAAGCTCGGCATGAACACCCTGCTCTCCGTCGCTCGAGGATCGCACGAGCCACCACAATTCATCGTCCTGCGCCATGCCGGGGGTACCTCCGGAGCAAGGCCGGCAATACTCGTCGGCAAGGGCATCACCTTCGATTCCGGTGGTATTTCACTCAAGCCGGGGCCGGAAATGGACGAGATGAAGTATGACATGTGCGGCGCCGCCAGCGTATTGGGAACACTCAAGGCGGCGGCCCTGATGAAGCTACCTCTCAACGTCATCGGCGTCATTCCATCCACGGAAAACATGCCGGGAGGTGCGGCCACAAAACCGGGCGATGTCATCGCGTCAATGTCGGGCCAAACTGTCGAGATCCTCAACACGGACGCCGAGGGCCGGTTGATACTTTGCGACGCGCTCACGTATGTCGAGCGCTTCGATCCGGAGTGCGTGGTTGACATTGCCACGCTGACAGGAGCCTGCGTGATCGCGCTGGGACACGTGGCCACCGGCCTGCTTGCCAACAACGAGGGGCTGGCGAAGGAACTGCTTGATGCCGGCCACGAATCCTATGATCGCGCCTGGCAGCTACCTCTTTGGGATGACTATCAGGAACAGCTGAAAAGCAACTTTGCCGACATGGCAAATATCGGTGGCCGTCCTGCAGGCACCATCACGGCGGCGTGCTTCCTCGCCCGATTCGCCGAAAAGTACCACTGGGCGCACCTCGACATCGCCGGTACCGCCTGGCGCTCCGGCAAGGAGAAGGGCGCCACCGGGCGACCGGTAGCCTTGCTCACCCATTTCCTGATGGAACGTGCGAGTCGAGCCCGGAAACCGGCCGGCAAGCGCAAGCGGGGATGACACAGATAAGCTTTTTTCACGGAGCACGCAACCGGCTCCAGGCAATTGCCGCGTGGCTAGTGCGTGCCGGCGGCGAAGGCAGGCAGGTGCTGGTATATGTGCCGGCCGGCGAGCGCAGCGAACAACTGGACCGCCTGCTGTGGACACATCCGGCTACCTGCTTTGTACCTCACTGCCGCGCAAAGGACCCATTGGCGCCAGAGACGCCTATCATTCTTGCCTCCGAACTCGACACCCCCGCCCACGACGGCTGCCTGTTGAACCTGTCGGACGAGATCCCGCCCGGCTTCAGCCGCTTTCAGCAACTGATTGAAATCATCAGCGTCGAAGATGAAGACCGGCTGCCCGGCCGTGAGCGCTTCCGCTTCTATCGCGAACGTGGCTATCCGCTGGAAAACCGCGATATCTCGGGAGGTATTTAAGAGGTGGCTGACAACAATACAGAAGACGTCCTGCGCAAGGCCGACGCACTGATTCGACGCACCCGGGTATTTGTTGCAGGGTCGCCGTCGGAAGGCCTGCAAACTCCACCGCCTGATGACGATTTACCGGTTCTCACCGACATCGTGACGGAACACGAAGCGGCGCTTGCCACTGCACCGCCGCACATGCAGCAGCATCTGGACGCCCTGCGCGAGGAACTTGCCTGCTGGCTCGATCAGGAGCTGCCGCAGGCAGTACTCAAGGTCACGGACGGCCTGGCGGATCAATTGATGGGAGAACTCACCCATCAAGCCGAAAAGAACCTGCTGCCCAGGCTGATTGCCCGCCTTGACGGGACGGCCCACCAACCCGGGGCGCGCAAGGATGAAAGTTAGACTTGCGGCACGGTTTCCGCAAACGCGGGGCGTTGCATGAGTTTCTCGTAGAGCTGTGCGAGATTGGGATACTGCTCACTCCACCGAATGTCACCGAGGCGAAAGGAAACATAACCCAGCGCACATCCTACGGCGATATCCGCCAGCGAAAGGCTGTTGCCGTGACACCAGGACAGTTCCCCCAGGTCATCGGACATGACTTTCAAGGCCTGATTGACTTTGCCGCGCTGACGCTCAATCCACGATGTGCTACGCTCGCCATCGGGACGCTTCGACTCGAGGAAGGCCGCGACTGCGGCATCGAGAACGCCATCCGCCAGCGCCTCCCAGCGCTTCACGCTGATTCTTTCGCGGCCCGACGCGGGTATCAGGCGATTGTTCGGCGCAACCGTATCCAGATACTCTGCAATGACGCGTGAATCGTAGAGGGTGCTTTCATCGTCGAGCACCAGCACGGGGATCTTGCCCAGCGGATTGACCGCCGCCACCTGATTGCCTTCTACCCAGGGTGAGTCGAGAACCAGATCGCAGTCGATCTTCTTTTCTGCCAGCACTATTCGAATCTTGCGGACGTAGGGACTGGTAAGGGAAGCGATCAGTTTCATTTGGTCAAATCACGTGATTTCAGGGTGCGGAAACTATACCATGGCACCCGATGCCAAGCGCGCACATGTGATCTGGCAGCAGTGGCCTGCATGTTAAAATCATCGACATCTTCGCCGCTTGCCGCGCATCGACCTTTCCTCGCCAAAGACATGACACTCAACGCACTCACGGCACTTTCGCCACTGGACGGACGTTACGCCGCGAAGGTCGAAAGCCTGCGCATCCATTTTTCCGAGTACGGACTCATCCGCAATCGTGTTCGTGTCGAAATCGAATGGCTCAAGGCCCTCGCCTGCGCCAAAGCAATCCCCGAATGTCCGGAATTTTCCGATGCCACGATTACAGAATTGAACACTGTCATCGTCGATTTCTCTGTCGCGGATGCGGAAGCCATCAAGGCCATCGAGGCCCGCACCAATCATGACGTCAAGGCCATGGAATACTGGCTGAAGGATCGCTTGACCGGCAACGCCGAAGTCATGCGTGTCAGCGAGTTCATCCATTTCGGCTGTACCTCGGAAGACATCAACAACGTATCCCACGCGTTGATGCTGAAAGATGCAGTCGCCGAGAGCCTTTTGCCGCTGCTTGATTGTCTGATAGCGCGCCTGCGCGACATGGCGCACCAACTTGCCGAACTGCCCATGCTGGCCCGTACTCACGGCCAACCCGCCACGCCGACCACGCTGGGCAAGGAAATGGCCAACATCACCGCGCGGCTCCTGCGCTCGCGCAGGCAGATTTCGGCGGTATCGCTCACCGCCAAGTTCAATGGCGCAGTGGGCAACTACAATGCTCACCTGTCGGCTTATCCCGAGCTTGACTGGGAAAGTTTCAACCGCCGCTTCATCGAATCCTTCGGACTCGAGTTCAATCCCTACACCATCCAGATCGAACCGCACGATGCGATGGCCGAACTGTTCGATGCCATGGCGCGCGCCAACACCATCCTGGTCGATGCCAACCGCGACCTCTGGCAGTACATTTCGCTGGGCTACTTCAAGCAGAAGCTAAAGGAAGGCGAGATCGGTTCATCCACCATGCCGCACAAGGTCAATCCGATCGACTTCGAAAACTCGGAAGGCAATCTGGGCCTCGCCAATGCGATACTCCGTCACCTGGCGGAAAAGCTGCCGATCTCCCGTCTGCAGCGCGACCTAACCGATTCCACCGTGTTGCGCAATATGGGAGTTGCCTTCGGCTATACGCTGCTTGCCTACGACTCGACCCTGCGCGGACTGGACAAACTCGAAGCCAATCCGCAGCGCCTTGCCGAAGACCTGGACGACGCCTGGGAGGTACTGGCCGAGCCGGTGCAAACCGTGATGCGCCGCTTCGGTGTACCCAACCCCTACGAGCAACTCAAGGAACTCACTCGCGGCAAGGGCATAGAGCAGAAGGTTCTGCGCGAATTCATCGCCAAGCTGCCATTGCCGGAAGCCGATCGCCAGCGTCTGCTCGACATGACGCCTGCCACCTACATCGGCAAGGCGGCCGAATTGGCAAAGCGAATCTGAAATGGCTTTTGCCGACAACCTGAAACAACTGCCCCGCATTTCGCATCTGACTGCGATCCAGCTGCTCGACGGCGATTCCACCGTGGTCGCCACGATTGAAAACAAGCCCGGGCACGCCGGCTCGCTGTCGATTTACAACCATCTCGGACAGATCTATGGCGCGATCACTGCTGAGGCCGCGAGGAAGGGGCTGGAGTTGTATGCCGAGCACACGGATGACGCCAGGCAAAACCCCGGCAAGCATCCCAACATCGATCGGCTGCTAAACATGGTTGCCGAGGAACACGGCACGCTGCGGCTGAAGCACATCTTCGCGACAGGGATTGACTAGCTGCGCCTATTTGGTTGCGGTCGCTACGCTTAATTCATATAGCGCCGGCGTTAGTTTTCACTGAAACTCGTTTTATCGGCGGCGCGCGGAAATGTCCGGCGAATGCCGTCAGACCACGGCTTCCTGTTTTTCTACCTTCGCCTGGACAAACTGCGCGCGCGACACACCGAGCCACATGACCAGGGGACTGGCCACCAGGACCGAGGAATAGATGCCGAAACAGATCCCGATGGTCAGCGCCAGCGCAAAATAATGCAGTGCCGGGCCGCCGAAGATCAGCATCGAAGTCACCATCATCTGCGTCGAGCCATGAGTGATGATGGTGCGCGAAATGGTGCTGGTGATGGCGTGGTCGAGCACTTGCGGCGTTGTCATGCCGCGCTTCTTCTTGAAGGTTTCGCGGACCCGGTCGAACACCACCACCGACTCGTTGACCGAATAACCGAGCACCGCCAGCACCGCCGCAAGAACCGGCAGCGAGAACTCCCACTGGAAGAAGGAGAAGAAGCCGAGGATGATCACCACGTCATGCATGTTGGCGATGATGGCGGAGAGGGCGAAGCGCCACTCGAAGCGGAAAGCCAGATACAGCATGATGCCGGCCACCACCAGCAGCAATGCGAGTGCGCCGTCTTCCGCGAGTTCCTTGCCCACTTGCGGCCCGACGAACTCGACACGTTTGAGGGTGGGAGTCACGCCGGGCGCCGTCCCGCCGGCGCCGACTTTCATCAGCGAGGCCATCACCTGCTCGCCGACCTTCGAGCTTTCCGTGCTTTTCGCCAGCGGAACGCGAATCAGCACGTCGCGTGAGGAACCGAAGTTCTGTACCTGCGGATCGGTGAAACCGTCGCCTTCCAGTTGCTTGCGGATTTGCGCCAGGTCGGGCGCCTGGGCATAACTGACTTCCATCAGCGTGCCGCCGGTGAACTCGACTGAAAAATGCAGCCCGCGGGTGGCGAGAAAGAACACCGCCAGCAAGAAAGTGATCAACGAGATGATGTTGAACACCAGGGCATGGCGCATGAAGGGAATGTCTTTGCGAATGCGGAAAAATTCCATGTCAGACTCCCGGCTTCCAGATTTGTCCGATACTGACCGATCCCAGTTTGCGCTGGTGGCCGTATATCAAGTTGATCAGCGCGCGCGACACCACGACCGAACTGAAGATCGAGGTCAGGATGCCCAGGCAATGCACCACGGCAAAACCGCGCACGGGACCGGAGCCGAATATCAGCAGCGCGACACCGGCGATCAGGGTGGTGATGTTCGAGTCGAGAATGGTCGCCCAGGCACGGTCATAGCCGGCAGTGATCGATGCCTGCGGTGAATTGCCGCCGCGCAACTCTTCGCGCACCCGCTCGTTGATCAGCACGTTGGCGTCGATCGCCATGCCCAGCGTCAGCGCAATGGCGGCAATGCCCGGCAGGGTCAGCGTCGCCTGCAGCAGGGACAGCAGCGCCACCAGGAACAGGAGGTTGGCGGACAGCGCAAACACCGAGACCAAACCGAACAGCAGGTAGTAAGCCATCATGAACACGGAAATGGCGATGAAGCCCCACAGGGTCGAACTGAAACCCTTGGCAATGTTGTCGGCGCCCAGGCTGGGGCCGATTACTCGTTCCTCGATAATATCCATTGGCGCCGCCACGGCGCCGGAGCGGATCAGGATCGCCAGGGTGTTGGTTTCCTCCGGCGAGAACATGCCGGTGATCTGGAAGTTGTTGCCGAATTCACCCTGGATGCGCGCCACGGAAATCGCCTCCGGCCGTGTCTTTTCGATCAGCAGGATGGCCATCAGCTTGCCGATGTTGTCGCGCGTTAGGTCGCGCATGATGCGGCCGCCGGCGGCGTCGAGCTTGACCGAAACTGCTGGCCGTTGATCCTGGTCGAAGGTTGCCTGGGCGCCGACGAAACGGTCACCGGTGAGTACAACCAGTTTCTTCACTGCGACCTTGATCGTCGTGCCGTCGCGCTTGCGCTCCGGGACGATTTCGGAACCGACCGAAGCCTCGCCGGAGACGTTTTCCGCATCCACCATGCGCACTTCCAGCGTCGCAGTGCGGCCGATCAGGTTCTTCGCCAACGCCACATCCTGCACGCCAGGCAACTGCACCACGATGCGGTCGGCGCCCTGCTGCTGGATCACCGGCTCGGCGACGCCAAGTTCGTTAATCCGCTTGTGCAAGGTGACGATGTTCTGCTTGATCGCCTCGTCGCGGAAGGCCTTTTGCGCCACTGGCGTCATCGCCACCATCAGCTTCAGATCGCCGTTGGCATCGACCGCTTCGCTCAACTGCAAATCCGGCTCACTGCCCATAATCGCCGCCTTGGCTTTCTCGCGAAGGTCGCCTTCGCGAAAGCGGATGACAATGTTTTTCCCTTCGCGCTGAATGCCGCCATGACGGATGCTCTTTTCACGCAGGAAGGAGCGCAGGTCGGCCGCCGTCGAATCCAGGCGCTTGGTAAGCGCCCCGTTCATATCCGCCTGCAGCAGGAAATGCACCCCTCCGCGCAGATCGAGGCCGAGATACATCGGCAGCGCATGCATGCTGGAGAGCCAACTCGGGGAGTTTGAAATCAAGTTGAGTGCAACGCTGTAGCTGGCATCAGCCGAATCTGGATTGAGCGCTTTTTCGATGGCGTCCTTAGCCTTGAGCTGGGTATCGGTATCTGCCAGGCGCAGGCGCACACTGTTGAGGTCGAGTACCACTCCCTGCGGGGCGATCGAGGCAGCCTTGAGGGCCGCTTCCACCTGAGCCAGAAGTTTGGCGTCGACCTTGTGCGTCGACTTGACGCTGGCCACCTGCACGGCCGGTGCCTCGCCAAAAAAGTTAGGCAGGGTGTAGAGGAAGCCAAGCACCAGGGCGATCAACACCGTGGCATTTTTCCAGAGGGGATAACGGTTCATGGCATGGTGCCGGCCTCCGCGTCAGCGTGGCCGGCCTCAGGAAATTACAGGTTTTTCAACGTACCCTTGGGTAGCAGCGCACCCACGGCGTTCTTCTGCACGGTAATCACTACCGGGCCATCCTTGCCTTCCGCCACTTCGAGGCTGAGGTAGTTTTCGCCCACCTTGGCAATGCGTCCGGTGATACCGCCCTGGGTGACGACTTCATCGCCCTTGGCCAGTTCGCTGACCATTTTCTGTTGCTCCTTGGCCTTCTTCATTTGCGGCCGGATCATGACAAACCACAGCACGACAAACATCAGCAGGATGGGCAACATGCCCATCAGGCCACCCGTCTGATCGGCGGCGGCGCCCGCCGCCTGCGCGTAAGCATTTGAAATCAGCACCATGACTCTCCAGGAATGTCAGAAAAAAAGCTGCCGAATTATACCCGCTCGCCGGCCCGTGCCCGGTAGAACCGGAGACGGAAGCCGGCAAAGTCGCCCTGCTCGATGGCGACACGCATTTCGGCCATCAATGTCTGGTAGTAAAAGAGATTGTGGATGGTATTGAGCCTGGCCCCCAGAATCTCGCCGACACGATGCAGATGATGCAGATAGGCACGAGTGAAATTGCGGCAGGTATAGCAGGCACAGGAGTCGTCCAGCGGCCGCGTATCGGTCTTGTGCTGCGCATTCTTGATCTTGACGTCGCCATGGCGGGTAAACAGCCAGCCGTTGCGCGCATTGCGCGTCGGCATCACGCAGTCGAACATGTCGATGCCCTGCCCGACGGCATACACCAGGTCTTCCGGCGTTCCCACCCCCATCAGGTAGCGCGGTTTGTCGGCGGGAAGGCACGGTGCGGTGTGGGCCAGGATGCGCGCCATTTCCTCCTTGGGTTCGCCCACCGACAGGCCGCCGATGGCAAAGCCGTCGAAACCGATATCGACCAGTGTCGCCAGGGATTCGTCGCGCAGTTCCTCGTGCATGCCGCCCTGCACGATGCCGAACAGGGCATTCGAATTCTGCAAGCGGTCGTGTTCGTCGCGCGAACGCTGCGCCCAGCGCAGGCTCAACCGCATCGACTCGGCCGCCGTGTCCAGGCCCGCCGGATAGGGCGTGCATTCGTCGAAGATCATCGCGATGTCGGAATTGAGCACGTGCTGTATCCGCATCGACTCTTCCGGGGTCAGGAACAGCCGGTCGCCATTGATCGGCGAGGCGAACTTGACGCCCTCCTCGCTGATCTTGCGCAAATCGCCCAGGGAATACACCTGGAAGCCACCCGAGTCGGTCAGGATCGGCCCGTTCCAGCCCATGAAGCGGTGCAAGCCGCCGTGCGCGGCAACCACCTCCAGGCCGGGCCGCAGCCAGAGATGAAAGGTATTGCCGAGAACGACGGACGCGCCCATGCCGATCAACTCGTCCGGGGACATGGCCTTGACCGTGCCATAAGTGCCCACCGGCATGAAAGTCG
>CAZYTN010000008.1:0-5815 GCA_964650115.1 uncultured Sulfuritalea sp. | reverse complement strand
TCGTCCGGGGACATGGCCTTGACCGTGCCATAAGTGCCCACCGGCATGAAAGTCGGCGTTGGCGCTACGCCGTGGGCCAGGGTCAGGGTGCCACGCCTAGCCGCGCCGTCGGTCGCAAGCAGTTCGAAATTCACTGCGGCTGGCTCCGGTGCAGCAACATGGCATCCCCGTAACTGAAAAATCGATAGCGGACAGCAATTGCGTGCCGATAGGCCGCGCGAAGTTCATCGAGACCGCCAAACGCCGAAACCAGCATCAAAAGTGTCGACTTCGGCAGGTGAAAATTGGTAATCAGCAGGTCGACCACGCGAAATCCGAAGCCGGGTGTGACGAACAGCGCCGTCTCGCCAGCGCCGACTTTCAGGGTTCCCTCCAGCGCCGCCGATTCGAGCACGCGCAGGGACGTGGTGCCCACCGCCACGATGCGGCCGCCACCCGCCCGGGTCGCCGCGATGGCGTCGAACGTGGCTTGCGGCAAGAAGTAGCTCTCGGTATGCATGCGATGCTGCGCCAGGTCGCTCACCCGCACCGGCTGGAAGGTTCCGGCACCGACGTGCAGCGTGACAAACGCAATGCCGACACCTTTCCCGCGCAGGTTTCCGAACAGGCCCTGATCAAAATGCAAACCTGCCGTCGGCGCCGCCACCGACCCCTTTTCGCGTGCATACACGGTCTGATAGCGTTCCTCATCCGGAGCCTCTGCCGCACGTGCGATATAGGGCGGCAGCGGCAACCGGCCGTGCCGCTCGATCAGGTCGGCGGCGTCGCCGGAAAACCGCAGCCGGTAGAACTCGCGGTCGCGCCCCAGCACCTCGACATCGAAAGCGTCTTCAAGCCGCAGGCGACTGCCCGGCTGCGGCGGCTTGCTCGCCCGCACTTGGGCCAGCACCGTGCCATGATCGAGCAGACGCTCAACGAGGATTTCGACCTGCCCGCCGCTTTCCTTGTGCCCCAGCAGGCGGGCATGCAGCACCCGGCTGTCATTCATCACCAGCAGGTCGCCCGCGCGAAGCCACTGCGGCAAATCGACAAAGTGACTGTCGGTGCGGCACTCGCCGTCCACCACCAGCAAACGGCTTGCCGAGCGTTGCGGCAAAGGCGTCTGGGCAATCAGTTCGGTTGGCAGCGCGTAGTCGAAGTCGGCGAGCGTCAAGGACATCGGAATGGAGGGAGGGGGCATGGCAGCAGAAGAATGCCTGCGCGCCTTGTGCATCATTCGACCGCCTTTCCGGCGGCCGGCGCGAATAGTAGCAGCGCTATTCCTTATCCGCCACTACCAGTTCCCACAAAATCCGGTGCCTTGATACTCAAGCGGTCGCCGCGACGTCGCCATGCCGCCTGAACGCCGCCAGGTCAACCAGGATCAATTGACCGTCCTGTTCATGGATAAGCCCCTGGGCGGTCAGATCTCGCATCACGCGACTGACCATCTCGCGCGAAGCGCCGATCATCTTCGCGATATCCTGCTTGCTGAGCTTGTGTGTAACTATCTTGCGCCCATCGACCGTCTCCGCTGCCTCGAGCAAGAGGCGCGCAACCCGGCCGTAGACGTCGAGCAGCGCCAGACTCTCTATGGTTCGGTCGGCCACACGCAAGCGCTTGGTCAGGTTGCGCATGATAAAGAGGGAAACGTCGGGATTTTCTGCCAGGCACTGCTTGAATTCCGCCTGGCCAATCACCACCACTTCGCTAGACTCGACCGCCAACACCGTGGCCGAGCGGGGATGATCGTCGAGCACCCCCATTTCGCCAAACAGTTCTCCGGGACCGAGCATGGAGAGAATAACCTCGCGCCCTTCCTCGTCGCTGACCTGCACCTTCAAGAGCCCCGAAAGAACGAAGTAAATGTTGTCGGTGCGATCGCCGGCATGCAGAACGACGGTATGCCGCGGAACAGTGCGCAACATGGCCACGCGCGTCAGCGGCCTGAGGCTGTCGTCATCGAGCATCTCGAAGATCGGCAGCGCACGCAGTATGGTCAATGAAACACCAGCATTCGGCGAGCCCACAACATTCCCTCCATCAAAAACTTAACCCAAAGGCAAGTGTAATCCGTATTGCCGGCCTTGCTTGGATGGTTTTGCAGGTACTCTTTTGGTGCCGGGGGGGGAAGTCGAATCCCCATGCCTTGCGGCGGCGGTGTTTGAGACCGCTACGTCTACCGATTCCGTCACCCCGGCCCGGGATGTCGCCGCCCTGAAAAACACGGACTGTGCGAGGCGCGAATTATCCGACAAACTCGACCGTCCCACAATCTTCATGGCCGATTTGCCAGAATCCTGCCTTTTGGCGACGTTGGCAGACGCCGGCACTTCGGCTTCAAAGCGATCACAAGGGCCGCAACAAGGCATCACAGCGCCACGGCGCGCATCCTTCTCAAGTTGAAAGTGCGCAAACCAAAGCAGTAACGCGCAATTTGCAACGCAGCCTATAATTCTCATATGGTGCAAAGCAGCAATACTGCCGGCAACACTTCGACACCCCGGCTTGCTGCCGTCTCGATAGCCGCCATGGGCGTGGTCTACGGCGACATCGGCACCAGCCCGCTCTACACCATGAAGGAAGTCTTCAGCGGCCCGCACGCCGTGGCGGTCACTCCGGACAACCTGCTCGGGATTCTTTCGCTGATCTTCTGGGCGCTGACCATCACGGTGTCGCTCAAGTACGTGATGTTCATCACCCGCGCCGACAATCGCGGCGAAGGCGGCATCATGGCACTGACTTCACTCGCATTGCGCTCCCAGGGAGCAGGACCGCGCATGTTGTGGCTGATGTCGATACTGGGTATTTTCGGCGCCGGACTGTTTTACGGCGACGCCGTCATCACACCGGCCATGTCGGTACTTTCGGCGATTGAAGGACTGGAGGTCGCCACGCCGATGTTCAAACCCTATGTCGTGCCCATCACCATAGGCGTACTCTGTGGTCTGTTCATCTTTCAGCCGCGCGGCACGGCCAGCGTCGGCGCGCTGTTCGGACCGGTCATGCTGTTCTGGTTCGGCACGCTCGGCGTGCTGGGCGTCTGGAACATCCTCAAGCACCCGGGCGTCATCGCCGCCATCAACCCGTGGTACGCCCTGCATTTCTTCCTCGAAAACCGGTCCCACGCCTACCTTGCCCTGGGCGCGGTGGTATTGGCGATCACCGGCGGCGAAGCGCTGTATGCCGACATGGGGCATTTCGGCCGGCGCTCGATCAAATGGGCATGGCTTGGATATGTCTTTCCCTGCCTGTACCTCAACTACCTCGGCCAGGGCGCGTTGATCCTCGACAACCCGGCAGCCGTCAAGAATCCATTCTTCATGCTGGTGCCCGATGGCCTGCTCTACCCGATGGTCGCCCTGGCCACCGCCGCAACTGTCATCGCCTCGCAGGCGGTGATCTCCGGAGCCTTCTCCCTGACCAGCCAGGCCATGCAGCTTGGCTATTGCCCGCGGATCCATGTCAGGTTCACCTCGGAACGGGAAAAGGGACAGATCTACATCCCCAACATCAACTGGCTGCTGCTGCTCGCCGTGGTCATCCTGGTACTCGGCTTCAAGTCATCGTCGAACCTGGCGTCCGCCTATGGCATCGCCGTCACCCTGACCATGATGATCGATACGCTGCTGGCTTTTGTCGTGGTGCGCGCGCTGTGGAACTGGAACTGGCTGCAGGCAGGACTCTTCCTGGCACTGTTCCTGATCGTCGACTTCGCGTTCTTTTCCGCCAATCTGATCAAGGTGTTCGATGGCGGCTGGTTCCCGCTGGCGCTCGGTCTCGGCATATTCATCCTCTTCGCCACCTGGAAGCGCGGCCGCATGCTGCTCTACGAAAAGCTGCAGCAGGAATCAATCCCGCTCGATGCCTTCCTCTCCAGCCTGCAGTACGGCGGCCCGCATCGCGTGACGGGCACCGGCATTTTCATGACCACGCGCCCTGACGGTGTACCACGCGCGATGCTGCACAACATGCTGCACAACAAGGTGCTGCACGAGCGGGTCATCCTGCTCAACGTCAACATGCAGGACATTCCCCATGTCGATGAAACCGAGAGGATGCTGGTCGAGCGACTGACCAATGGTTTCTACCGCGTGATCCTGAATTATGGCTTCAAGGATGATCCCAATATCCCGTTGGCGCTTGAGCTGTGCGGCAGTCACGGCATGGCCCCGGTCGAGATGATGGAAACCTCCTTCTTTCTCGGCCGCGAAACCATCGTCCCCAACCGTGTGCCGGCCATGCCATTGTGGCGGCAGATCCTGTTCATGTGGATGTTCCGCAACGCCGGCACGGCAACCGACTTCTTCAAACTGCCGACCAATCGCGTCGTCGAACTCGGCACCCAGGTCGAACTTTGATCCAGGCCGGTTCATGGCCTGTCTTTTCAGCTGCCCCGCTGTTCCGCCCAGAAGATCGCGGCGACCAGGAGAAATACGACGAATTCGAGGACGCTGATCCAGATGATCATGCCCACAATGCGGCGCTGGCGCGGCGCCATGCCGGGAAGGAATTGCTCATGCCACCAACGCCAGCCCGGCAGCCAACCCCAGTGTTGGCGGCCGAGCAGATGGCGGCGAATGGCGTTGACCCAGGGAATCAGGCTGCGATCGACTTCGGCGACACGCGGATCCTGCGCATCCGTGATGACCGGGTAGTGCTCGGTAACGACGAGGCGGCAGCTCTGGCCATCGCCATCCTCGACCGTCAGCGTCGTTGCCTGCTTGAGTCCGTCGGCGTAGCTCAGGACGATGCTGCGTGTTGCTGGCGTCGTTTCGACGCGCACCTCAGTCTCGATGCATCGTCCAGTCGTTTCATTCGTCGCGGCGAAGCGCACACCATCGGCCATGGGCCGCCAGGTCTCGATGGCGATATGGGGATTGATCCGCAGCAGGCGCTCGACGTCCGAGATGAACTCGAACAAGGCATCGGCGCCGATCGGAATCCGGGTTTCGGCGCGGGCGCGGTCCTCCTTTGCCGTGTCCTTGCCGGCCGTTGCGTTCGGCGTCTCGCTCAAGGATGCGGTGCAATCAGCAATGGGCATTTGAGGCCATGCACCAGCTTTTCGAGTTCCATGCGCGAGCGCAGGCCCTCCTCGCCCTTACGCCGCGGCGAGCCGATGACGACGAGATCCGCTCCGACCTCGCCGGCAGCGGCGAGCACGGTTTCGGCCGGATTGCCGAGTCGCATCACGGATTCATAGGCCAGTCCGCGTTCCTTGCAGCGCAATGCAACCTCGGCCAGTTGGCGTTTGGCATCGCCTTCGAGCATACCCTCGAGGTAGTTGCCGAAGGCATCGCGCGTCGAGGCGTTGTTGAGCCAGTCGTCGCCCTGCATCCCGGCCCACAGCTCGGGTACGACCAGGCAATGAACGAGGGTAGTGGTGCCCGGCACGGCAAGCTCGTAGGCCAGCGTTTCCGCCGCCAGCGCGCCGTTGGTGCCGTGATGGCAAAGCAATAGTTTCAGTGGCGTCTTCATGCCTGATGGTCCGTGAATGCGTTTCCCGGAGTCAATCGCCGGAAACAAAAGTCCCGCCCCATCCGACAGCGGGCGGGACGGGACCGGGTTTTGCGACGGCAAGGAAGTTACTTGCCGACGACCAGCACGATGCCAATGGCGATCAGCAGCGCAAAGATCAGGGAGCCGATGTCTTCCTTGCGGTCGCTGACGAAGATCGACAGGCTGGTGCCGCGCTCGAATTTTTGTTCCGACATGATCATTCTCCCTAAATGAATTCTTTGATGAACAACAGCACCACGATCAGCGAGCCGACCGCCTTGGCCGTGCCGACCACGCCGCCGATGATCAGCGGCGTGCCGCCGGCCTGCTTCAGCGC
>CAZYTN010000007.1:24067-27613 GCA_964650115.1 uncultured Sulfuritalea sp. | reverse complement strand
CTTCATCTGCGCGGCCAAGATCGATGTCCTGCTCACGCTGTAACACGCATTGAGCAGCGCGACGAACCGGCACGGAACCATCGTCGCCGCCTTCGGCCGGCACTACGAGATCGAACTGCCTGACGGCACGCTGGCCACCGGCTATCCGCGCGGCAAGAAAAGCCCCTTCGCCGTCGGCGACGAAGTCGAGCTCACGCCCGACGGCCAGATAACCGGCCACGCCGTTCGCCGCAGCCTGCTCTACCGCAGCGACGCCTACCGCCAGAAGCTGATCGCCGCCAATGCCACGCAATTGCTGCTGGTGGTCGCCACCGATCCATCGTTTTCGGACATGCTCTTGAGCCGCGCACTCGTCGCCGCCGAGCATGAAGGCCTCACTACCACCATCGTCCTCAACAAGTGCGACCTCGCCGTCGCACTTCCCTCAGTTTTGCCAACTGCGCGCAAACTGCTGGCGCCTTTCGCCGCGCTCGGCTGCCGCGTCGTCGAACTCTCGGCAAAGCTCGATCCGTCTCCGCTGCTGCCGCTGCTGGCCGGCGAAAGCTCGGTCATGGTCGGCCAATCCGGCATGGGCAAATCGACGCTGACCAATGCCCTGGTGCCCGGCGCCGCGGCGCCGACCCGCGAACTCTCCACGGCGCTCGACAGCGGCAAGCACACCACCACCTATGCCCGTCTCTACAAACTTCCCAACGACACCTGCCCGGGAGGCACCCTGATCGACAGCCCCGGCCTGCAGGAATTCGGCTTGAAGCATCTCACCGCCCAGGAAATCGAGTTCGGCTTCGCCGAATTCCGTCCCTTCCTCGGCCAGTGCCGCTTCCGCGACTGCCAGCACGATGCCGAACCCGGCTGCGCGATCAAGGAGGCGATGGCCGCTGGTACCATCCACCCGCGTCGCCTCGAACACTTCCGCCAATTCATCAGCGAGAACCGCCATGGATCGCACTGAGCGCTTCTACAAGATCGACCAGATGATCCACGACCGGCGCCTGGTGCCCTTCGTCGATCTCATGGCCGCGCTGGAAGTCTCGCGCGCCACCTTGAAGCGCGACCTCGAATACATGCGCAACCGGCTCAACGCGCCCATCGTCTGGGACAGGGACGCCGGCGGCTACCGCTTCGACACGCCGCATCCCGACGGCGGCGCCCAGTACGAACTGCCCGGCCTGTGGTTCAATTCGGGCGAAGTGCATGCGCTCCTGACCATGCAGCACCTGCTCACCGACCTTGACCCCGGCGGCATCCTGACGCCGCACATCCGGCCGCTGATCGCGCGCTTGAACAGCCTGCTCGGCAGCGCCGAGAACACCGCCGAGGAAATCCGCCGCCGCGTCCTCATCGTCGGCCTCGGCAAGCGCGACCTCAAGCTCGCGCATTTCGAGAAAGTCGGCGCGGCGCTGCTGCGCCGCAAGCGCCTCGCCATCACCTACTTCGCCCGCGGCAGCGGCCAGACCACCGAGCGCGAAGTCTCGCCGCAGCGCCTGGTGTATTACCGCGAGAACTGGTATCTGGATGCCTGGTGCCACCTGCGCAACGACATCCGCAACTTCGCCCTCGATTCGATCCGCGAATGCAATGTCATCGAGCGAAAGGCGCGCGAAGTCTCGCGCCGCAGCATGAACGAGGTCCTCGGCCCCGGCTATGGCATCTTCTCCGGGCGCCGCCTGCAGCATGCCAGGCTGCGCTTCACGCCCGAACGCGCGCGCTGGGTGGCGCAGGAAACCTGGCACCCGAAGCAAAAGGGCGGCTTCAGCGCCGACGGTTCCTGGCTGCTCGAATTCCCCTATGCCGACCACCGCGAACTGATCATGGACATCCTCAAGTTCGGCGCCGACGTCGAAGTGCTGGCGCCGGCCGACCTGCGCCAGCGCGTCGCCGTCGAGGCGGCGCGCATGACACAGATGTACGCCGCGGCGCCGCCCAGCGCAAGGAAACCAAGGACTGAGCTCGCCAACGTCGAAAAAGCATCTCAAAGAGATTGACGTCCCTGTGATTATTTGCATACAGTGTACCGTATCCATTGTTTGACTTGCTGGCCGAATGCAGAAACAGCCGTCAAAGCCATCCGAACCGCCCAGAATAATTACCGAGGAGACAGGACATGAGCCAGACCCGCATCATGCTCGATGAACAGGAAATACCCACCCATTGGTACAACGTGGTTGCCGACATGCCGAATCCGCCCCTGCCGCCGCTGGGGCCGGACGGCAATCCGGTGGGTCCGGAAAAGATGCTGGAGATTTTTCCGGGAAACATCCTCGAACAGGAAATGAGCGCCGAACGCTGGATCGAAATTCCGCAAGAGGTTCGCGAAGTTTTCAAGCTGTGGCGCCCGACACCGCTGATGCGCGCACACCGTCTGGAAAAGGCTCTCGGCACACCGGCCAAGATTTTCTACAAGTATGAAGGCGTCAGCCCTTCCGGTTCGCACAAGACCAACACCTCGGTGCCGCAGGCCTACTACAACAGGCAGGCCGGTTTCTCCCGCCTGACCACGGAAACCGGCGCCGGCCAATGGGGTTCGGCCTTGGCTTTTGCCGGGCAGATGTTCGACATTGAAGTCCGCATCTACATGGTGAAAATCAGCTACGAGCAGAAGCCCTACCGCCGCTCGATGATGCAGACCTGGGGCGCCAACGTTTTCCCCAGCCCGACCAACATGACCCAGGCCGGTCGCGATGCCCTGGCCAAGGACCCCGACAACCCGGGCAGTCTTGGTCTGGCAATTTCGGAGGCGGTGGAAGAGGCCGCCTCGCGCAAGGACACCAACTATGCGCTGGGGTCGGTATTGAACCATGTGCTGCTGCATCAGACGGTGATCGGCCAGGAGGCCAAGAAGCAGCTGGCCATGGTGGGTGAATATCCCGACATGGTCTTCGCCCCCTGCGGCGGCGGCTCGAACTTCGCCGGCATCGCCTTTCCCTTCCTGGCCGACAATGCGGCCGGCAAGAAGGTGCGCCTGGTCGGCGTCGAGCCGATTTCCTGCCCGTCGATGACCAAGGGAATCTATGCCTACGACTATGGCGACACCTCCGGCTACACGCCCTTGATGAAGATGTACACCCTGGGCCACAATTTCATGCCGCCGGGCATCCATGCCGGCGGCTTGCGCTACCACGGCGAATCGCCCCTGGTGTCCCAGCTGTACCACGAAAAGCTGATCGAGGCCGTTGCCGTGCCGCAGTTGGCAACCTTCGCTGCGGGAGTTCAGTTCGCCAAGGCCGAGGGCATCATTCCCGCGCCGGAGTCCTGCCACGCGATTCGTGCGGTCATCGATGAGGCGCTGCGCTGCAAGGAATCCGGAGAACCCAAAACCCTGCTCTTCTGCCTGTCGGGACATGGCCACTTCGACATGGCGTCCTACGACCGCTATCTCTCCGGCAAACTCGAGGACTTCGAATACCCGAAGGAACTGGTGGACGAGGCAACGCGGGATCTGCCGAACGTAGACTGGCCGAAAGCCGCCTGAGCCCGAACTCCCTCCCCTTCAAGGGGAAGGTCGCATGCGACGTTTGCGATTGGGGGGTTGGGGAGGGGATGGGG
>CAZYTN010000007.1:0-23967 GCA_964650115.1 uncultured Sulfuritalea sp. | reverse complement strand
CAAGGGGAAGGTCGCATGCGACGTTTGCGATTGGGGGGTTGGGGAGGGGATGGGGTAACTAGAGGCCGGTCCACGGGAAAGAGAGCGTAAGCTCTCTTTTCTTTTTTCTTTGGAGCACACCACTGTGACCCCCTGCCCGTTCGAATGCGACAAGCTGATCCGCTTCCATCACTGCGATCCGGCCGGCATCGTGTTTTACCCGCAATACTTCGTGCTGTTCAACGAACTGGTCGAGGACTGGTTCAATCAGGGTCTGGGCATCGATTTCGCACGCTTCCACGTCGAAGATGGCATGGGCGTGCCGATGGGCAGCATCGCCTGCCGCTTCCTGTCGCCGAGCAAGGTCGGCGAGATGCTGCGCCTGTCGCTGTCGGTGAACCGCATCGGCAAGAGTTCGGTGGAAATGAACGTCACCTGCAAGTCGGGCGACGAGGTGCGGGTTCAGGCCACGCTCACCATCGTCGTCGCCTCGCTGAAAAACCACCGCTCGGTGCCGATTTCCGCCGACATGCGCGCCCGTTTGGAGCGCTACGTGGTGCCGCCCCCCGGCTGATTGTTCTTCCCGGCCATTTCCTGCAGCGCGCGCTGGAACTCGGCGATCGATTCGGCGGTGATTTCCTCGCCGCATTCGTAGCAATAGGCCTTGCCCTTGAGCCGATCGACCCAGCGGCAGCCGCAGTAGTCGCAGGCAAGTTCCGGCGCGCCGCGCGGATTGTAGAAAATCACCGGCAGGCTCCGAGGAAGGCCAGCCCGAGGGATTCGAGGAAGTCCTCGTAGCCGGCGTCCTGCAACTGCGCCTTGTTCCTGAAGACGAAGAACATGATGTTGCCGCGCCGGATCAGGCGCTTGATGGTCTTCAGCATGTCGCCGCCCAGTTCGGCCAGCATCGTGTCCATCGCCTCCCGGTCGGCCACCAACAGGAGGTCGACACGGGTCGATGACATCCCGGCAAAGCGCTCGATGCGCGCCGACATGCCGCCGTTCTCCACCTGCCAGGCCATCAGCGGCACCTCGGTCGCCACCACCTGTACGCCTTCCAGGCGCTTACCGGGCAGGATGCCGGACGCCTCGCGCGAAACAAAGCCGATCCGCGAACCCGCATCCATCTCGACGAACAACTCGCGCTGGCGGTCGAGCATGGACTGCCACAGGTTCATCTCGCCGAACATTTGTTCCGTCGCATCCATAACCGTAGTCATCAGTGTTTGGGCGTAGCCAGTTCCAGTGATTCGATGAAGTCGAGGATTCCCGATTCGTCCAGTTCGTCTCGTTGCCGCAGGATGAAGGGCTTGATGTCGAGCAGACGCGCAAGGTGGGCCATGCATGCCGTGCCGCCAGCGCCGACTCTTGCAATGGCCATGTCGTTCATCACCAGCAGCAGGCCCCAGTCCGCCGGAAACCGGCCGTCGAAGGCGACCGGCCCTGCGGCGCGCGCGCGGCTGCCCGGCCACCACAGCCAGGCCTGCCCGCACTTCGCGGCGAAGTCATCGCTGCCGATGAAGGCCACGGCAAGCGGCGGTCCGTCGACCTCCTCGACCTCGGGCAAGCGCTCCAGCAGTTGCAGCCAGGATGCCTCATCCAGGCTCATGCGTCCGGAATCACGGCCGTCGCCTCGATCTCGACCTTCGCGCCTTCCTCGACAAAACCGGCCACCTGCACCGCGGTCATCGCCGCCGTGTAGCTGCCGATGATCTTGCGGAACACCGCGCCGAGTTCCTGCTGCTTCGCCCAGTACTCCTCCTTGCTGCCGAGGTACCAGGTCATGCGCACGATATGTTCCGGCCTGGCGCCGGCCTCGGCGAGAATGGCGACGACGTTCTTCAGCGCCTGTTCGGCCTGGCTGACGATGTCGTCGCCGGGAAACTCGCACTTCTCGTCCCAGCCGACCTGGCCGGCGACGAACACCATCTGCCCGCGCGCCATGACGCCGTGGCTGTAACCCTTGGCCAGCGGCCAGCCGGGTGGCAGCAATGTCTTCATCTGCTTCTCCTTAACGTGAAACTCCCTGCTCGGAGTCCTCTGTGATAGCCGCGCGCAGCGCGCTGACCAGTACCCCCCCGCGAGGGGCGAGGCGGGAATTCGCGACGCATGCGTCGCGCCGCCGCAGCCGGCTGGCTGTGCAAAGCCAACCGTGGGCCGCGCAGCGGAAGGGGGGCGGGCGAACAAAGGTTTTCGCGTGTTTCATCTTCTGCAGGTGGCACTCGGGGTCATGAGCGTTAGTTTGTCTGGCGCAGCCGGAAGCGTTGCAGCTTGCCGGTTTCGGTGCGCGGCAGGCTGGCGACGAACTCGACCTGGCGCGGGTATTTGTAAGGCGCGATGCTCTGCTTGACGTAGTCCTGCAGTTCCCTGGCGGTCTCCGGAGTCGGATCAAAGCCCGGGCGCAGCACGACGATGGCCTTGACGACCTGGCCGCGCTCCTCATCGGGCACGCCGATCACGCCGCACTCGGCCACCTTGGGATGGCGCAGCAGAGCGTCCTCGACCTCCGGCCCGGCGATGTTGTAACCGGCCGAGATGATCATGTCGTCGGTGCGCGAATGGTAGTGGTAATAGCCTTCGGCATCGAGCGAATAGGCATCGCCGGTGTAATTCCAGCCATCCTTGACGTACTTGGCCTGACGCTCGTCGGCCAGATAGCGGCATCCGGTGGGGCCTTTCACCGCCAGCTTGCCGACCTGGCCCACCGCCACAGGCTTTCCGTCGTCGTCCATGACGCAGGCCACGTAGCCGGGCACCACCTTGCCGGTGGCGCCGGGGCGTGCCTCCTTCTCGTCGGCGGAGATGAAGATGTGCATCAGTTCCGTGGCGCCGATGCCGTCGATCATCTCGATGCCGGTCGCCTCCTTCCACAGCGCACGCGTCGCCGCCGGCAGCGCTTCGCCGGCCGACACGCATTTCCTCAGCGTGCTGCCGCGCAGCGGGCCGGCGATGGCGGCAATCGCGCGGTACGACGTGGGCGCGGTGAACAGGATGGTCGCCTGGTACTTCAGCACCGCATCGACCAGATCCTGCGGCCCGCCCCGCTCCAGCAACACCGTCGAAGCGCCGATGGAGAGCGGAAACAGCAGCAGGCCGCCGAGGCCGAAGGTGAAGGCCAGCGGTGGCGTGCCCATGAAAATGTCATCGGGCGTCGCGCGCAGCACATGCGGCGGCCAGCAGACGCAGGAGGCCATGACGTCGCGGTGGAAGTGCATCGTGGCCTTGGGCTGGCCCGTGGTGCCCGAGGTGAAGGCGAGGATGCAGGTGTCGTCGCGCGCCGTATCGACGTTGCGGAATTCGGCCGAATGCTTCGCCATCGCCGCTTCGAGCCCATCGGCCGAGGCGTCGTTGAACCAGCGGATGTGCTTGAGTTCGGGCGACTCGGCGGCGGCCAGCTTGAGTTCTTCGGCCAGGCGCAGGTCGCACAGCGCGTGGGTCACTTGTGCCTTGGCGATGACATGCTTGAGTTCCTTGGCGCGCAAGAGCGGCATGGTCGCCGTGGCGACAGCGCCGACTTTCATCACCGCGAACCAGCACGCCGCCATCATCGGGTTGTTGGGCGCGCGCAGCAGCACGCGGTTGCCCGGCACCACGCCGAGATCGTTTACCAGCACGTTGGCGATGCGGTTCGCCTGCGCCTGCAGGTCGGCATAGGTCCAGCATACGCCGGGCGCCTGGATGCAGACGCGGTCGCCGCGGCCCTGCGCGACGTGCCGGTCGAGCAGCTCCGTCGCGCAGTTGAGCCGCTCGGGAAACTTCAGTTCCGGCAGTTCGAACCGGAACTCCGGCTGCTGCTCCGGCGGCGGCAGATTGTCGCCGGTAAATGTATCGACATGGGCACTGTAGGACATGTCATTCCTTCCTGGCGCGGGCCCTTAAATGCGCACACCGAGCCGGTAGCCTTCCTGGATCGCCGCATCGAGGCCGCGCGGCACCGTGGCGTCGCCGCCGCCGTGCAATTCGTCGACCATCCACTGGAACTCGTGGAACAGGTCGTGGTTGGCCTTGCGCGGGCTGGAGACGATCACGCTGTCGCAGGGGATGAACTGCTCGCCCTTGGGCGTCTTCACGGTGGCACCTTCCTTGGTCACCTTGACCAGATTGGCCAGGGTCACGGTCTGGATGCCCAGTTCATCCACCCAGGCGGTATGGCGCCACTTGAAGGTCGGCATGATGTCGCCGCCGATGCGCTTGTCCTTCTCGATCACGGTGACTTCGTGCCCGGCCTTGGCGAGGAACTCGGAAATGGTCAGGCCGATCATGCCGCCGCCGATCATGACCACGCGCTGGCCGGTCTTGACCTTGCCATGCGCCACGTCGAGCGCATCGATCAGCAGTTCCGAACCTTCGAGGTACTGGAACACCGCCAGGTCGGTGCGGGCGCCGGCGGCGACGACGCAGACATCGTATTCGTGCAAGACGCTGCGCATGAACTTGGCATTGGCTTCGGTGTTCAGGCGCACCTCGACGCCGAGTTTCTTCGCCATCACGCCGTAGTAGTCGATCACGCTTTGCAGGTCGGCGGGTCGCGCCAGGTCGTTGGCGGCATAGGCGCCGAGTGCGCCGCCGATCCGATCAGACTTGTCGAACACCGTCACCGCGTGGCCGCGCTTCCTGGCCGTGATCGCCGCCTCCATGCCGGCCGGGCCGGCGCCGATGACCATGATGCGTTTCTTCTCGGTGGCTTCGGTGACGTGGTATTCGGGCTCGACCTCGTGGCCGAGCATCGGGTTCATGGTGCAGGTGTAGGGCAGGTCGCGGAACAGGCGCGACAGGCAGTTGAGTGAACCAATGCAGGGCCGCACTTCCTCCATGCGGTCTTCGGCGGCCTTGTGGATCATTTCGGGGTCGGCCAGCAGCGGGCGGCAGACTTCCCAGTAGTCGAACACGCCGTCCTTCACGCAAACATTGGCCATAGCCGGGTCGGGCAGGCGGTTGCCGAAGGCGACCAGCACATCGGGAAACATCTTCTTGGCTTTTTCGGAGAGGAAGTTCCAGTAGCCCGGCTCGACATCGCGGCCGAAGGAGGACTCTGGGGCTTCCTGCCAGCCCACCGTGACGGAGATCATGTCCACGCCGCAATCGGCGGCCTGCCGCATGAGTTCGAAGGACTCGTCCTGGGTATTGCCGCCCCAGCGGTCCATCAGTTCGGCGCCGTTGAGGCGAATCGAGAGCGGATTGTCGGGCGTGGCCTGCTTGATGGCGTCGATCAGTTCGCGCATGAAGCGGCCGCGGTTTTCCACCGAGCCGCCGTATTCGTCGCTGCGCTGGTTGGTGAAACGGGAATTGAAGTTGGCCAGCAGATAGCCCATGAAACTGGTGACCTCGGTGCCGTCGAAACCGGCGCGGATCGCGCGTTTCGCGGCATCGGCGTGCTGGTCAATGACGACCTTGATCTGCTCCTTGGAGAGTTCGCGCGGCGGCCGGAAATGCGGCAGGGTCTGCGGCACCACCGAGGGCTGCACGCAGTAGCCGAGGTCGATGCCGCCGTAGCGCCCGGCATGCAGGATCTGCTGCAGGGCGATGGCGCCGGCATCGTGGATGTAGCGCGCGATCATCTCGAATTGCGGCAGGAACTTGTCGTCGTGGATCGCGATCTGGCGGAAGTAGGACTTGCCTTCCCCGAGCGGATCCGGGTAGGCGCCCTGGTTGGTGATCAGGCCGCAGCCGGTGCCGGCGATGACCCGCACGCGCGCCAGCTCACGCGGCGTGATGGTGCCGTCGCGGCCGTTGTAATTCGAGACGCAGCAGGCGCCGTACTTGATCCGGTTCTTGACTTCGAACTTGCCGATTTTTCCCGGCTGGAACAGATGATTGAGCTTTGCTTCGCCCGGTCGTGTCACTGTGATTCCTCCTCATGGCCCGGCCTTTGGCGGGCGTTGAATGTCTTATTGGATACTGTATACATTAAGCGCAAAGGGTCGGCGCGTCAATACGACGCGCCGAAGATTTCGGGGTGGTCGTGCTCCCACGCGGCCGCCAGTTTCGGATCGCGGCGCGTCACTTCGTCGTGGTCGACGCGGCCGGTGCGCGTCATGTAGCTGTAGGCGAAGTCCAGCGGCGACAGCCGTATCAAGTCATCCATGCGCTCGTACCAGCGGATGCTGGCATTGGCCGCATCGAGGATCTTCTGCATCGGCGGCAGACGCCGTTCCTGGTAGAGCGCAAGCGCCTCGGGCAGGCTGCCGGTATCGCGCAGGGCCTTCCACAGGGCGATGGCGTCTTCCATGGCCAGGCGCGTGCCGGAGCCGATCGAGAAATGCGCGGTGCGCAGGGCATCGCCCATCAGCACGACATTGTCGAAGCTCCACTGCCGGTTGGTGACCGCCGGAAACTGGCGCCAGTAGGATTTGTTGGAAAGTATCGGCTGGCCGTCCAGGTCCGGCGCAAAGACGCGCTCGCAATGACGGATCGTGTCGTTCTCGCCCATGTCGGCGAATCCGGCCCGCTGCCAGGTTGCATCCGTCACCTCGACGAGGAAGGTGCTCATGCCCGGGCTGTAGCGGTAATGATGGGCGCAGAACACGCCGTGCTCGGTCTCGCGGAAGGTCAGCGACAAGCTGTCGAAGACCTTGCTGGTGCCGTACCAGATGAAACGGTTGGAGCGCAGGTCACTGACCGTGCCGAACTTGTCCTCGTTCTCGTTGCGCACCCAGGAGAATGCACCGTTGGCCGCAACCACGAGATCGGCACCGACCAGCGCCGGATGATCCAGCGCGATCACCTCGCTGTCGAATTCGATCTTCACGCCCAACGACTCGGCATGAGCGTACAACTGGCTCAGCAGTTCCAGGCGCCCAACCGCCGCGAAGCCGTTGCCGGCAATCGGGACCGGCGTGTCGTTGTGCACGATGGTCAGGTTGGGCCAGGTCTCCATCAGCGGCGTGAGCAGTTGATACATCTCCTCGTCGTCGGCGCGCAGAAATTCCAGCGCGCGGTCGGAGAAGACCACGCCGAAGCCCCAGGTGGCATCGCGCGGACCGCGCTCGAACACCACCACGTCATGCGCCGGATCCTCGCGCTTCATCAGCGCGGCGAAGTAAAGACCGGCGGGTCCGCCGCCGATGATGCGTATCTTCATGCCCGGGCCCCCGCCTTTTCGTCCTCGATCCTGGCCGCGATCATCTCGCGCAGTTGCCGCTTGAGGATCTTGCCCACCGGGCTGAGCGGGAACTGGCTGACCAGCTCCAGACGTTCCGGCAGCTTGAAGCTGGCGATCTTCTGTGCGCGCAGGAAGGCGATCAGTTCGCCGAACTCCAGGGTTTCGCCCTCCTTGGCGATGACGAAGGCGCAGGCCTTTTCGCCGAACACCGGATCGGGCATCGCCACCAGGGTCACGGCCTTGACCTTGGGATGGCCGAAGATCAGGTTCTCGACCTCCTCGCAGTTGATCTTCTCGCCGCCGCGATTGATCAGGTCCTTGCGCCGCCCCTCGGTGAATACGTGACGGCCTTGCTTCCTCACAATGTCGCCCATGCGATAGAAGCCATCGGGCGTGAAGGCCTCGGCCTGCCTTTCCGGGGCACGATAATAGCCCTGGATCGTATAGGGACCGCGCGTAACCAGTTCGCCGGATTCGCCGTCGGGCACCTCGTTGCCGTCGTCGTCGAGCACCTTGATCTCGTCGTCCTCGCACACCGGCACGCCGGAACTGTTCAGCAACATCTCGACCGGGGCATCCAGCGGCACCATGTTGATCAGGCCTTCGGCGGTACCGTAGATTTCCTGCGGCAGGCAGCCGAAGCGCTCACGAATTCGCCCGCGCAGCTCGGGCGCCAGACGCGCGCCACCGTTCTGGATCACCTTGAGCGAGGACAGGTCGTACTCGTCCGGCACCGCCGAATTCAGCCAGTTGGAAATCAGCGGCACCACCGCCGCAATTACCGTCACTTTCTCGCGCTGCACCAGCGGGAACACCTCGGCCGCATCGCCCGAGGGCGCCAGCACCACGGTGCCGCCGTAGTAGTAGCAGCCGAGCATGCCGGGCGAGGCCAGGTTGTAGTTGTGGCCCAGCGGCAGGATGGCCATGAACACCGTGTCCTCGTCGAAGCCGCCGGCACGGCCGCAGAGACGGGCATTCAGCACGTAGTCGTCGTGGGTGCGCGGAATCAGTTTCGACAGCGAGGTGGTGCCGCCGGACAGCAGCATGGTGGTGACTTCGGCGGGATCGGGATCATGCCCGGCCAGTGCCGCGGCGACCGCCTCGTCCGACATCGGCGCGGCGATCATCGCGCGCAGGTCGAGCTGCCCCGGGCCGGGTTCGCCGGCGACGAAGACATGGCGCAGGGCCGGTGCATCGGGCTGGACTTCGCCAGCCATCTCGCGGTAGTCAAAGTTGCCCAAGCGATCGGGAATCACATAGGCCGCAGCGCTCGAGGCCTTGAGAAAGTGGCGTATCTCCGAATGGCGATGGGCACGCAGCGCCGTCACCGGTATCGCGCCGATGCGCGTCAGGGCGAAATAGGCGAGGACGAATTCGGGGCCGTTGGGCAGTTGCAGCACGACGCGGTCGAGCGCCTGGATGCCGGCGTCGAGGAAGCCGCAGGCCAGGCGCCGATAGCCCGTCACCAGGTCGGCGTAACTCAGACGCAGTTCGCCGCAGACCAGTGCCGTCTTCTGCGGATGGCGCGCGGCGCTGCGCTCCAGAAGTTGCGGAATCGTGATGCCTTCCCACCAGCCACGCCGGCGGTAGCGGGCCGCCGCGTCGGCGGGCCAGGGCACGCAGCCTTCGAGCATGCTTCGCCTCCTAATTTTTCGCCGGTTAACCCGGTCTGTCGCGACAGGACACCCATCGCAACTTGCACTCTAGAGCAAAATCCTATCTACTTATAGCGAATAACATCAATACATCCCATTCATCTCATGAATATCTCAGGCTTCGACCTCAACCTGCTGCTGGTCTTCGATGCGGTGCTCGCCGAGCGTTCGATCAGCCGCGCCGCGGAGCGGCTGGACTTGTCGCAACCGGCCGTGAGCAACGCCCTGGCGCGCATGCGCAAGGCCACCGGCGACCGCCTGTTCGTCCGCCTCGGCAATGCCATGGTGCCGACGCCCTATGCCCAAGGCATCGCCGACCCGATACGCCAGGCCCTGGCCAGTATCCGGGCCTCGCTCGGTGCCAGTCAGGAGTTCGATCCCGCCACCTCGCAGCGCGGCTTCGCCATCTATCTCACGGACCTTGGCGAGGCCTACTTCCTGCCGCGCCTGCTGGCCCGCCTCAACCGCATCGCCCCCGGCATCCGCATCAGCACCCTGCCGATGCCGCCCGAGTCGGCCGGGGATGCGCTGAGGAATGGCGAAGTCGACCTGGCGATCGGCAACCTGCCCGATTTCCGCGCCGGCTTCTACGTCCAGCGGCTGTTCCGCGACCGCTACGTCTGCATGGTGCGCAAGACCCATCCGACGATAGGCGAACGCATCACGCCACGCCAGTTCGCCGCAGCCTCGCACGCCATCGTCACGCCGGGCGGCTGGGGCCACGGCATCATCGAGCGCAAACTGATCGAGCACGACCTGGAGCAACGCATCGCGCTGCGCATGCAGAATTTCCTGGTGCTGGTCAGCATCGTCGCCACCACCGACCTGGTGGCCATCGTGCCGCACAGCGTCGGCAGCCAGTTGTCGCAGCACAACGAAGTCAAGCTGCTGCCGCTGCCGATCGCGATCCCGGCCTTCGACATCAAGCAGTGCTGGCAGGAGCGCTTCCATGACGACAGGGGCAACCGCTGGCTGCGCCAGCAGTTCGTGGAACTCTTCAGCGCCTAGCCGCGTCAGGCTGGCGATCGGGAGCTGCGCGGTGGAACGCATCAAGCTCGCTGCAGGCCCGGTCGACCGCAACGATGCTGGGATACGGTCTCATATCCACATTGAAGCGGCGGGCGCTTTCAACCTGGGGCACCAGATAGACGTCGGCCAGCGATGGCGCCTCTCCGAAGCAGAAGTCCTTGCGCCGCGCGTCGTCGGCCAATAGCGATTCCAGCGCCGCGAAGCCGGCAGTGATCCACGTTGCGCACCAGGTGTTCACCGCCGCCTCGTCGCAGCCGAACGACTTGCGCAGGTACTCCAGGATGCGGCGATTGTTGATTGGATGGATGTCGCAGCCGACGATGGCAGCCATCGCGCGCACCCTGGCGCGCTCGTCCGGCGCGGCCGGCAAAAGGGGCGGAGTCGGGTAACGTTCCTCCAGCCATTCAATGATGGCGGGCGACTGGGTAAGGGTAAGTTCCCCCGTGTCCAGGACCGGAACCAGTTGCTGGGGGTTGATGGCTTTGAAGGCGGCTCCCAGGTGCGCCTCGGTGCGCAGGTCAACCGGCACGTAGTCGTATTCGATGCCCTTCAGATTCAGAGCAATGCGCAGGCGGTGGGATGTGCCGCTGCGAAAGAAGTTGTACAGTTTCATGGCTTGAGTTCCATTGGATGCGGGTGAGGCACCCTGATGGCCTGGGTGCCGGCTTTGGGGCACTACTCTGCGTCGCCGACGGTGAGAGCAATGTCGCCAACATGGTCCACGTGGCCGGTGATACGGTCGCCAGGCTTCACCGCGCCCACGCCCTCGGGCGTGCCGGTGTAGATCAGGTCGCCAGGTTCGAGGTGGTAGAAATTCGACAGGTCAGCGATGATTTCACGGATATTCCAGATCAACTTCGAAACGTCGGAGCTCTGTTTGCTTTCGCCATTCACCTGCAGGTTGATGGCGCCCGCGTCGATCACGCCGAGGCCGGCAGCCGGCACGATGTCCGAACACACCGCGGATTTTTCGAAATTCTTGCCCAGATCCCAGGGGCGGCCCTGATCACGGGCGACCAGTTGCAAATCACGACGGGTCATGTCGAGGCCGGCGGCATAGCCGTAGATCAGCTTGTGCGCATCGGCCGCGGCAACCCGGAAGCCGGCCTTGCCAATCGCAACCACCAGTTCCATCTCGAAGTGGTAGTTGGCGGTGCCCGTGGGATAGGGCACCGTGGCGCCCGATTCGACGAGGGTGGAGGCATCCTTCAGGAAATAGAAGGGGCGCATCGTCGCCTTGTCCACTGGACGCTCCATTTCCACCGCATGGGCGTGATAGTTTCGGCCGACGCAGAATATGCGCTTGACCGGAAGTCGCGCATCACTGCCGCGCACCGCAAGGGAATAGACCGGGGCTGGGGTCCACAGGTAGTCAGCTTGGCTCATGTTGGTTCTCTCTGCGTGAATGTGAATGGGGTTGTGACTCAGGCGCGCACTTCATATACGCCGAGTTTTTTGTGCAGCGGGCTTTCGTCCGCGATGAACAAGAAGGATGCCGCGCTGTCCGAGCGGTTCTTCAGCGTCACCGGCGTGTAGCCCGGCGCGCAGCAGGTGTCGGCGGGATCCAGTTTGATGGCGGTACCGCCAATGTCGATGTCGGCTCCCCCTTCAATCAGGTGGAAGACCATCGCCGGCGAGCGCGCCGGCAGGGAAAGCGTCTCGCCGGGCCGCAACATCAGTGCCGAGTAGCCGAGGATGTTCTGGCAGTCGCCGCCGGTTTCCGGGTTGATGTAGGCGATTTGCACAGCCTCGATGTTTGGCTGGGTTTCCGCCAGGTTCAGCAGCGCGCTTCGGACTTCCACCCAGGGGTAGCGAAGCATGGGGTAGCTGCGGGCAGAATCGCGGTTGAATATCGGCGAGGGAACAATGCCCCCACGGGCATAGTTCCGTTCCAGCTTGGTCGCGGTGACGTCCTGCACCTTGCCTTCGATGGCATAGGAGGTTTCCGTGTAGTAGATCAGCGGCAGGTCGAGCACGTCGAGCCACACTACCGGCTCCGTGCCGTCGTGACCGTGTTCGTGCCACAGGCCGGTCGGCGTCAGAATCAGATCGCCGCGGCTCATCGGGCACTTTTCACCATCCACCGTGGTGTAGGCGCCCTCGCCTTCGACGATCATGCGGACGGCGTTGGGGGTGTGCCGGTGCGCCGGCGCCCATTCGCCCGGCAGCAGTAACTGCATGCCGAGGTAGATGCTGGAACTCGCCTGCATCTTCTCCAGGCCGTGGCCGGGGTTGGCGAGGACCAGCACGCGGCGTTCGGCCCTCTCGATCGGGGTCAGCTCGCCGGCCTTGATGAGCAGCGGACGCAGGGCGGCGTAAGGCCAGTGGGTAGGCCGAGTGCGCAGGGCCGGCTTGCCGGGCGGCAGGACCGAGCGCAGGCTGGGCCACAGCGGCACCAGGTTCTGAGCAGCGAGCGCTTCACGATAATCCACGGGCAGTTCTTCGAGGGTGCCGAGAGTTTGCATTGCCTTACTCCTTGCTATGATGACATGTAATTAAATTGCGGGGTCTGGTGGATCAGGGCCGGCGCCGCACGGCCAGACCCAACGGGGCTGGCGTCTGCTCGACGATCTGGCGGAACAGCGCCGTGAAATCCTCGCCTTCCGCGCGTCCGGCCAAAGGGTCTCCGTTCGCCTGGAAGGCGCGGGCTATCTCGTCCCAATCTGCAGCCGTCAGGCAGTCCTCGGCAATCGGCAGCAGTTCGCGCTCCTCCATGGCCATGTGCTTCCAGTTGAACTCGGCGTAGCGCTGGACCGCGGCGTCGAGGCCGTCGAGCGCGCCCGCCACACCGGCCTCGTAGTCGCCCAGCGCCTTGCGCAGGCGGCCCAGCTCGGACTCTTCCATCCGGTGCTGCCGGCCAAGTTCGTCGATCAGGCCATCGGCAACATGCGTGCGCTGCCGTATGCGGGCGAAAAGCCAGTCGTCTTCTTTCGGATGATGTAGTCGGTCCGGGAAGGCATCGATGTAGTGGACCATCGACCAGAATAGATGGAAGTCAGGCGTCATTTTGCCGGCGCGCGTCTCGCCGACCAAGGACTTCATGCTGTTGATTACGGCCGCCAGCGTGCGGTGCTCGGCGCGGATGATTCCCGTCGCAATGGATTTCTGATCGCTCATGCGGTCTCCTCTTGAATAGTGTTGAACCATGCGGTCGGCACTCATACGCCGAGATACTCATGCACGACCCGCGGCTCGGTGCGCAGTGAGTTCGAGTCGCCGTGCCACACAACCCGGCCCTTCTCGATGACGAAGTGGTGGTCCGCCAGGTCGAGCAGCGGTCCGAGGTTCTTGTCGATGACGATCAGCGACAGACCCTCGGCCTTGAGCTCGCCCAGCGCGTGCCAGATCTCGGCGCGGATCAGCGGTGCGAGTCCTTCGGTCGCCTCGTCGAGAACCATGAGACGCGGATTGGTGAGGAGCGCGCGGCCAATAGCGAGCATCTGCTGCTCGCCTCCCGAAAGCTGCGAGCCCATGTTGGTCCGGCGCTCCTTGAGGCGCGGGAAGAAGCCGTAGACCCGATCCAGCGTCCAGGGCTTCAGACCGTTCCCCGCGCGCACCCGCGCCGTGGCGACGAGGTTCTCCTCGACCGTAAGGTTGGGAAACACCTGCCGTCCCTCCGGCACCAGGCCGAGCCCGCGTTTGGCAATCTGGTAGGAAGCTTGGCCGCCGATTCGTTCGCCGACGAATTCGATGATCCCGTCCTTGAGCGGAAGGAGCCCGAACAGGCACTTGATTACAGTCGAGCGCCCCATGCCGTTGCGGCCGAGCAGGGTGACGACTTCCCCTTCGCCTACCGAGAAATCGACTCCGAACAGCACTTGGGCCTGTCCATAGCCGGCCTTCAGGCCGGAGACATTTAGCAGCGTACCCATGTTCAGGCCACCTCCTCTTCGCCTAGATAGATCGCGCGTACTTCGGCATTGCGGCGAATCTCCTCGGGGGTGCCGGTGACGAGCAGTTTGCCGTACGCCAATACGCTGATCCGGTCGGCCAGGGCGAACACCGCGTTCATGTCGTGCTCGACGAGCAGGATCGTGTAACGGCGTTTCAGCGATTGCAGCAGGGTCACCACCGCGGCCGACTCCTGCACGCTCATACCCGCCATCGGTTCGTCCAGCAGCAGGAATTTCGGCCCGGCGGCCAAAGCCATTGCCAGTTCGAGCTGGCGGCGCTCGCCGTAGCCCAGGTCGCATGCCAAGACATTTGCATGAGCAGCAAGACCGGCGGCGGCAATGCCCTCGTCGGCGGCAGACCGTGCTGAATCGTCGTCCAGCAGGCCCTTCCAGAACGAGAAGGCATGCCGCTGCGCGCCGCGCGCCGCCAGCGCGGCGTTTTCGCGCACGGTGAACTCGTCGAACACCGAGGTGATCTGGTAGGAGCGCAGCAAGCCGAGACGCGCCCGCCCGTTGATCCCGATCTCCGTCACGTCGCTTCCGCAGAAGCGCACGGTTCCGCCGTCGGGCCGCAATTCCCCGGAAAGCTGGTTGATCAGGGTCGTCTTCCCTGCCCCATTGGGGCCGATGATGGCGTGCAACTCGCCGGCCTCGATCTCGAGGGAGACCGCGTCGGTTACCACCAGCGCACCGTAGCGCTTGGTAAGCTTTTCTGTTTGCAGAAGGATACTCATGGACGGACTCCCGTCAGCGATTGCGATGCCCTTGCCTGGTTGCCGCCGCGGACAAGGAAGTGGTCGAGGCGGCCGAGCAGGCCGGCGATGCCCGCCTTGCCCAGCAGGGCGACGCCGAGGATGAGGAGCCCGAATATGGCCATCCAGTGGTCGGTGATGGCCTTGAGCACCTCTTCGACGCCGAGGAAGGCCAGCGCGCCGAGGAAGGGACCGAAGACCGAGCCCATGCCGCCGAGCACCACCATGACGATCAGCTCGCCAGAAACCGTCCAGGACAGGCTGCTGGGCGAAGCATACGCATTGAGGTTGGCGAGCAGCATGCCGGCGACCCCGCACAGCATCGCCGACAACACGTAGGCCGTGAGTTGGTAGCGTCGCAGCGCCAGCCCCACCGAGGCAACACGTCGCGGATTCTGGCGACCGGCGCGCAGCGTCATGCCGAAGGGCGACTTGAGCAGCCTGCCGAGCCACACGGTGAGCGCGACCAGGAGGCAAAATGCGACGCCATAGACGGCGGGCGCAGAGTCCAGAGCGAAGCCGAAGAAGCGGCTGGCGGCAGGGATCGCCAGGCCGTCGTCGCCGCCGAACTGCTTGAGGCTGACGAGCAGGAAATACCCCATCTGCGCGAAGGCCAGAGTGATCATGATGAACGCGATGCCCGAGGTGCGCAGGCTGATGTAGCCCGTCAGCAGTCCCACCATCCCGCAGGAGGCGACGCAAACCGCGAGGTGCACCCAGCCGTCCGCAATTCCGAAATGGACCGGCAGCGCCACGCTGTACATGCCCACCCCGAGGAAGAGGGCGTGGCCCAGGCTGACCATCCCGCCCAGCCCCAGAACCAGATGCAGCGCCGTCGCGGCGACGGCGTAGATCAGGACGCGGGCGAAGAACACCGTCAAGAAGGGATCATCGGCCGCCGTGGCGGCGAAGGGCAGGACCGCGAGCCCGGCCAGCAGGATCACCGGCATCAGGTTATTTGCTCTGAGCAGCAGGTTCATGATTCACCCCTTGATTGCAGGAAACAGACCTTGCGGGCGCAATGCCAGCACCACCGCCATGAGCAGGTAGATCAGCATCGATGCGAGCGCCGGGCCGGCGGCATTGGCGACCTCGCGGCTGGCGAGCTCGCGCATCAGCAGCGGCAGGTAGGTGCGACCCAGCGTATCGGTCAGGCCGACAATGACCGCAGCATAGAATGCGCCACTCACCGAGCCGATGCCGCCGATCACGATGACCACGAGGGTGATGATCAGCACTGGCTCTCCCATGCCGCTCTGCACCGAAATGATGGGCCCCGCCATGGCACCGGCCAGCGCTGCCAGGGCTGCGCCGAGGGCAAACAGCATGGCGTTGAGCAGACGGATGTTCACCCCCAGCGCCCCGACCATCTGCGGATTGACCGAACCGGCGCGGACCAGCATGCCGACCCGCGTATGGTGGATCAGCCAGCTGCTGCCGCCTGCCACCACGAGACCCACCGCGATGATCAGGAAGCGATAGGCCGGATAGGCGAAACCGAACAGGTCGATGGTGCCGGACAAGGCCTCGGGTAGCGCGACGAAAACCGGTTGCGGTCCCCAGATCATGCGTGTCACTTCGTTGAAGAAAAGGATCAGGCCAAAGGTGGCGAGCACATGGTCGAGGTGGTCGCGCCGGTACAGCCGCGCCAGCGCCGCCCATTCCAGAAACAAGCCTACGGCCACGCCGGTGGCCAGGGCAGCGAGTACGCCCAGGGCGAAGGATCCGGTCTGGCCAGTCACGACCGCCGCCGCATAGGCACCGAGCATGTACAACGAGCCGTGCGCGAGGTTGACGAAGCTCATGATGCCGAAGACCAGGGTCAGTCCCGCGGCGAGGAGGAACAGCAGGACGCCGAATTGCAGTCCGTTGAGGAGCTGCGCCAGCAACAGGGAGAGCGTCATGGCTACCTCTGCTTGCACAGGGACGCGTAGGCGTCCTGATGCTCGGGGAGGGGCGTCCCGATCTGCTTGGCGGTGATGCGGCCGCCGTCCTTGACGGTCTGAAAGGCGTAGTAGTTCTGCACCGGAAGGTTGTTGTTGTTGAACCGGAACGGTCCTCGCACCGACTTGAGCTCGCTGCCAGACGCCTTCACCGCAGCGGCCAGAGCCGCCTTGTCGCCAGCTTTGCCTGCCACCTTGCGCACGGCGATGTCCAGCAGGTTGGCCGCGTCGTAGCCAACAGCGGCGTAGGCGCTGGGCAGTCGGCCGTATTTCTTCTCAAAGCTGGCGATGAATTGCTGGTTTCCCTGCGTGGTGAGGGCCACGTCCCACACGGCCCCCGATACGGTGCCCAGCGCGGCGTCGCGCAGGGAAGGCAGGGTGATGCCATCGACGGTGAATGCCGACAGCAGCGGCACCTTGGTGGCGAGACCGGCCTGACTAAACTGCTTGACGAAGTTCACTCCCATCCCGCCGGGATAGAACACGAACACGGCGTCGGGGGACTGCGACTGCAACTGGGCGATTTCCGCGGAGTAGTCGGGTTGGTTGACTTGGGTATAGACCTCGTCCGCGATCTTCCCCTTGTAATAGCGCTTGAAGCCGCCGATGTAGTCCTTGCCTGCCTGATAGTTGGGCGCCATCAGGTACACCTGTTTGTACCCCTTGTCCTGGGCATACTTGCCCATCGCCTCCGCCGTGCCGTCGTTCTGCCAGGCGACCGAGAAGACGTTGGGCAGGCAGCCGGCACCGGCGAGCGTCGACGGGCCGGCATTGGTGGCGATGGCGACCGTGCCGGATTCGACGATGCGTGGCAGGCTGGCCATCAGTACGTTGGAGAAGCCCAGGCCGACGATCGCGTCCACCTTGTCGCGATCAATGAATTTTCGCGCGATCTGGTTGCCCAGCTCGGGTTTGAGCTGGTCATCTTCCTTCAGTACGTTGACCGTCTGCCCGCCCAGCTTGCCGCCGCGCGCCTCGATCGCCAGCATGAAACCGTCGTACTGGTCCTGGCCGACCGCCGCGACGGGACCGGACAGGGGGGCAGAAAAGCCGATCTTGAAGTCCGCCTTGGCGCCGCCCGAAAATGCGACCAGAGCCAGCGCCGCCATTGACCATTTGATGTTTGTTTGCATGTGTCTCTCCGTTGGTGTGGGGCCGGGTTTGCTCCCGGTCACCTTGTTGTGTTGCGTATCAATCCAAATTGACGAATACCCGGCCGTTTTCGATGCGTACCGGGTACGTCGCTACGTCCTCGGTCAAAGGCGCGCACTGCGCCTTGCCCGTGCACACGTCGAACTTGCCCTGGTGAAGCGGGCATTCGATTTCCCGTCCGTCGAGGAAGCCGTCGCTCAATCGCGCGTGGCCGTGGGTGCAGATGTTCGAGGTGGCGTAGATTTGCCCGTCGACCTCGTACAGAGCGATATCCCGCCCGCCGACAGCGACTCCCATGACGTCCCCGGCCGCAACCGCATCGAGCGCGACTGCATCGATCCATTTCAATGACATGGCGGCTCCCTCAGATCGGGTAGATGATCGAGTTGAGGATCATCTCTGTGTCATAGACACAGAGTCGCGACTTGAGCTTCAGGCCCTCCGGCCGGCGCACGATCAGGTCACGGTAGTAGCCGCTGTTGAGCACCTTGGCTTCGCCGTCATACTTGGTGCGGATCACCGCGTAGTTGGCCTCCGCGTGGATGGTGTCGCCATCGGGTCCGCGCTCCACGGAAATCACCCGCGGGGTGCCGACGATATGCCGCTGGTAGTAGGGGTCGTGGTACATGGTCTCCTTCACCCCATAAACCCGGTCCTTGATCATTGCCTGGCTTTCGAGAGCGAGCAGGCACAGGGGCAGGCCCCGATCGAAGTTCTCGCGCGGCTGCAGGCGGTAGGTGCCCTCCTCGACGAAGAATTCGGGCCACTTCTCCCAGTCGGCCGAATCGACTGCCATGGCGTAGTCGCTGTACAGATTCAGCAGTTCGAAATAGGTAGGAAAGTCGATCATGTTCATTGCTCCATCACTTGGCGCCAGTAGGCGTACATGCCGCGGATCAGGGTCTCGGTAACCATGTGGTCGGTGTCGGCGACGTCGTAGCCGCCCATCTCCACCACGGTCCGATGGGATGGTTTCTGCTCGAAGCCTTCCTGCGACCATTCGATGACTTCGCCGTCGTCGGCGGAGACGAAGCCGGCGGGTCCGAACAGGTTGGCCTGGATCAGCCGGCGCTGGACCATCTCCTCGGAATCGTCCGCGAAGGCGAAATGGGTCCACACGAAATCGAAGGAACCGTGGCCGTTGGGCTGGATATGCCGGGTGGACACGCTGTTGACCTGCTGCTGGATGATCACGCTCGGGAAAATGGTGGTCATGACGGCAGTGGGGCCGTTCCACCAGGGTTCCTGGACGATGTCGAGCAGTCTCGGGTCATTGACTTTCATCTGATCCTTGAAGCTGTCTACGCCACTGACGACGTCGTCGTTCTTGCCGCCCGTGCCGCGTGTTGAAATCATCGCGGCATGGCGAAAATGGCTATCCATCTTCAGTTCGGACTTGTTGTCCGCGCGCCAGAGTCCGAAGGTGGAAAACCAGGTATGCAGCAGCCCGGGGTGGTAAGGATCCTTGATGTTCTCCTGCATCAGCTTCCAGTTGCCCGGGATGCGCTGGCGGCGGTAGCCGAGCACCCTGAGCTTGCGGCCGTTGAAGACGCGGTCGAAGTAGTGAAGGATCGTCGGGCCGAGGAATTCCTCCAGCGGCTCGACGTCGTGGTCGAAGGACGCGAACACGACGCCCCCCCGGGTAGCCACCTTCAGCTTGGTCAGGCCATGCTCGTCCAGCTTGAACTCGGGTGGCATGCCGCCATTGACCTTGCCATCCTGCTTGACGCCGCGACGGAACGGCACCCCCTGAAGGTCTCCCTTCAGGCTGTAGTTCCACTGGTGATACGGGCAGAAGAAGTCCTTGCGGTTGCCGTGGCGTTCGCGGCAAAAACGCATGCCGCGATGGGCGCAGACGTTCTCGACGACACTGATCTCACCCTGCATGTCGCGCACCATGATGACCGAGCGCTCGCCGATGACTGTGCGGTGGAAGTCGCCGGGATTGGGAATCTCCGCCTCGAGGCCGACGTAGCACCAGTGGTGCGAGTAGAAAAGACGCTCGAGCTCCTGCTTGTACAGGTCCTCGCGCGTGTAGGCCCAGAATGGAATGCGACTTGTGCCTTCTCCAGGCCAGACAGGATCCTTTGGAAATACGGTGGGACTTCCGGTCATGATGTTGTCTCCTTGGTTTTTTAGATATGCAGGGGGTTGCGCGTGTGCCATCTTGGTGGCGGGATGGCTAGGTTCCGCTGGGGTAGAAAGCGTCGGCGTGCACATGGGCTGGATTCATGCCCAGGCGCGCCACCAGCAGGGTGAGCGCCTCGACCATTGGCGGTGCGCCACAGAGGTAGGCGCGCCAGCCAGCAAGGCTGCCGAGGTCTTGCTCTATCGCGTCGGTAACGAGCCCGCGCCTCAGGTCCGGCCCGGGGTGTCCCGTCGCGACGACGATATGTACTGTCAAGTTGGCGTGCTGCTGCGCCAGCGCCCGCAAGCGCTCGGCGTCGTAGAGATCCTGCGGGCTGCGGACGCCGAAATACAGGTGGATCGGGTTGTGCATTCCTGATTCAAGGGCGCCCCGTACGATCGACAACACCGGGGCGAGCCCCGTGCCGCCACCGACGCAGAGCATCGGCCCGGTGTGCATCCGGCGCAGATAGGCTGTGCCCAGCGGACCGCTCAGCTTGACGGTCGAGCCTTCCTTGACTTGATCGAAGATGTATTCGGTAACGCGTCCGCCCGGCACTTTGCGGATCTGGAACTCCATGTCTACGTCGTTCTGCAGCCCGGCCATGGAATAGGGGCGCACGTGGTCGGGGCTGAATTGCAGCGTCGCGTATTGCCCGGGCGAGAACTCGAGGGGTTTGGCGAGCCTGATCTGCAGTCGCCGTATGTCATGAGTCGGCGATTCCAGCCCGACCACCGTGCCCTTGATGATCCGCGCGGGGTGGGTGACGATCTCGTCCGCCTCCAGGACTTCGATCGCGCAATCGCCTGTGAGCACCGACTGGCAAGCCAGAACGTGGCGCTCGCCAAGGAGGTTCGGCCGCCCGGACTCAGGCCCCGAGTCGATGACCTCGCCCTCGATCAGCCGGCAGCGGCAGGTGCCGCAGCGTCCGGACATGCAGCTGTAGGAAACAGGCACCTCGTTCTCCCGCAGGACGTCCAGGAGCTTTGCGCCGCTGGTGAAGGGTAGGCGGCGGTTAGCAGGCTGTACGAGCAGTTCCATGATCGGCGTTCTTCCCATGCGTGTTTAAGCGATGGGCGCATAATGGACAGGATGGCAATATAAGTCGATAGACGAAATGCTATATTGCACATCACTCTCGTGAATATTGCGCCAACGATATGCACCTGCATGATGTGGATCTGAATCTGCTGGTTATCTTCAATCGCCTGCTGATCGACAGGCGCGTGTCGACCGTCGCCGATACGCTGGGCCTGACGCAGCCGGCGGTAAGCAACTCGCTGAAGCGGCTGCGCGCGCTGCTCAAAGACGAGTTATTTCTGCGGACCTCCCGCGGCATGGAACCGACACCGCTGGCGCTACAGTTGGCCGAACCGGTCGCCTATGCCCTTGGCGCAATCCATAGTGCCCTCAATCAGCAGGCCACCTTTGACGCCGCCGCAAGCACCCGTACTTTCACCTTGGCGGTTACCGATATCGGCGAGATCTATTTCCTGCCAGCCCTGCTGGAAGCGGTGAAGAAAACGGCACCCAACATTCGTCTCAGCACGGTGCGGAACACCGCGATCAGCCTGAAGGAAGACATGGAAGCAGGACGGGTGGACCTGGCCGTCGGCTTGATCCCCAATTTGCAGGCGGGCTTCTTCCAGCGGCGCTTGTTCAGACAGCCCTATGTCTGCATGTTCCGGCGGGAGCACCCTGCCGCCGGTCAGACGATGACGATTGAACTATTCCAGTCATTCGAGCATGTTGCTGTCGTTTCAGCCGGCACCGGGCATGGCGTGGTCGATACGATGCTGGACCGTGCGGGCGTCCGCCGCCGTGTGCCATTGGTAGTTCCCCACTTCATTGCGGTCGGGCAGATCCTGCACTCGTCCGACTTGATCGCCACCGTTCCCGAGCGCTTCGCAATGTGCTGTGCAGGACCGTACGATCTGGTTTACGTTCGGCATCCCGCACAGCTACCGGAAATCGCGATCAATCTCTTCTGGCATGCCAGGTACCACCGGGATCCCGCGAACCGGTGGCTCAGGCAGATGCTCTTCGATCAATTCGGCGACGCGTCGGAACTTGACGGGCATGGGTCAAAAGAGTGAATTCATCAGGTGGGAAGCAGACCTTGGTGCAGGACTGCTTCGGTCCACGTGCAAATGGTAGTTGTCACATCCCGGATTTCGTTGTTTAGGTGCGCACTGCCCTATCCCGGATATTTCACGAGAGGAGATCGGCGAGGTTGCACTTACGGTCGGGCAACCCGAATAAGAGCACACGAAACCCGCAACGAAGCTGGCCTGGATCAGGAAGTCGGCGCTGGCGGTACGCCGATATCGAAGTTTTCCACGAAGCGGTTGATCGCCTCGATCACCGCGACGGTTTGGTCCTTGTGCGGAGAATGCCGGCAATCGGCGAGCTTGAGCAGTTCGATGTCCGGCGCTGCCGTGGCGCCGGCGGCAATCGCCTCGATCTGCGCCATGGTGCCGTATTCGTCGTCCTCGCCCTGGATGGCCAGGATCGGGCAGCGGATCTGCGGCAGGCAGTTCTCGATGTTCCAGGCACGGAAGTCGGGATGCAGCCAGATGTCGTTCCAGCCCCGGAAGGTGCGATTGACATCGCGGTGGTACTTGCCGAGTTTGGCCGGCAGGTCGGTGGTCTCGAAAGCCACTTTGGCCGCCGCGATGCTGCTGATCGAGATGTCCTCGACGAAACAGTGCGGCGCCATCACCACCAGGCCCGCCACCGGATGGCCGGCACCGGCATGCAGCAGCGCGATCGAGGCGCCGTCGGAATGACCGACCAGCACGGGATTATCGATGTTCAGCGCGGCAAGCACTTCGGGCAGGCTCTCGCGACCCTCGCGATGCATGTAGTCGGTACCGAAAGGCGCCGCGAGCAGTTCCGATTGGCCGTAGCCATAGCGCGAATAAACCAGCGTCCGGCACCCGGTCGCGGCGGCCAGGCGCGCCGGAAAATCGCGCCACATGGCCACCGAACCGAGGCCCTCGTGCAGCAGCACCAGCGTCGGGCGGTTGATCTGGTGAGCCGGGATCAGTTGGTATTCAAGAGTATGGCCGGCAGCCTTGATGAATCCGCTCTGCATCGGCTCAGACCCCGAGGAAACGCTGCATCAGTTCCTGATTGTCCGCGAGTTCGCCGGACTCTCCCGAGAACACCACCCTGCCCTTCACCAGCACCACGCTGCGATTCGCCAACGCCATCACGGCCGCGTAATTCTTGTCCACGATGACCGTGGCAATGCCGGAGGCGCGGATGGTCTTGATGATGTTCCAGATCTCCCTGGCGATCAGCGGCGCGAGGCCTTCGGTGGCCTCGTCGAGGATCAGCAGGTCGGGATTGGTCATCAGGGCGCGGCCGATGGTCAGCATCTGCTGCTCGCCGCCGGAGAGCTGCGCGCCGCCGTTGTTCAGGCGCTCGCCCAAGCGCGGAAAGGTATGGATCACACGATCGAAATCCCATTCGCGGCGCCCGTCGACACCCGGCCGCGCCGCCATGACCAGGTTTTCGCGCACCGACAGATTGGGGAAGATGCCGCGACCTTCGGGTACGTAGGCAATGCCGCGGCGGGCGATGGCATGCGTCGCCGCCTGGGTCATGTCCACGCCGCGCACCCTGACCTGCCCTTCGCGCGGACGCACAAGGCCGAGCAGGGTCTTGATCAGCGTGGTCTTGCCCATGCCGTTGCGCCCCATGAGCCCAATGGTCTCGCCACGCCGCACGGCGAAATCGACACCATGCAGGATGTGGCTGACGCCGTAATAGCTGTGCAGGCCGCTGCCTTCGAGCAGCGTATCGGCCGCCGAGGCCGGCGCGGCGGATGCGTTGATGGCCTCAGTCATGGAGCAGCTCCTCGCCGCCGAGATAGGCCAGCTGCACGGCCGGGCTGGAGCGCACCTGCTCCGGCGTGCCGGATTCGAGCACTTCGCCGTTGACCATCACCGTCAGCCGGTGCGCCAGGGCGAACACCGCATCCATGTCGTGTTCGATCAGCATGATGGCGTGATCCGCGGTCAGCTTCTTGATCAGGTCCACCATGCGTTGCGATTCGTGCGGCCCCATGCCGGCCAGCGGTTCGTCGAGCAGCAGGACGCGCGGCTGCGTCGCCAGGCACATGGCGATTTCCAGCTGGCGCTGCTCGCCGTGCGAAAGAGTCGCCGCAACGCGCGCGGCGCGATGGCTGAGTCCCGCGGCCTCCATCGCCTCGGCGGCCAAGCGGTTGACCTCGCCGTAACCCTCGGCGCGACGGAAGACCTTAAAGGCGTAGGGCGTGCGCGATTGCGCGGCGAGGCGGCAGTTCTCGAAGACCGTGAAGGGCAGGA
>CAZYTN010000006.1:0-31285 GCA_964650115.1 uncultured Sulfuritalea sp. | reverse complement strand
ACGCCCGGCGCCGGCTTGCCGACGCTGTCGAACTTGATCTCGCGATCCGGCTGCAAACAGACCGCCGCGCAGGTCTCGGTGGCGCCATACAACTGCTTGAGATTGACGCCGATGGAACGATAGAAGCGGAACAGGTCGGGACCGATGGCGGCGCCCGCCGTGTAGGCAACGCGGATGCGGCTCATGCCGAGCACGTTGCGCAGCGGCCCGTAGATCAGCAGATTGCCCAGTGCATAGAGCAGGCGGTCCGCGGTGGAAACACCGGACTTCTGGTCGAGAATATCCGCGCCGCAACGCTTGGCCACCGCCATGAAGTAATGGAACATCCCGCGCTTCATGGCGCCTGCATCTTCCATGCGGATCATCACCGTGGTGAGCAGATTCTCGAACACCCGCGGCGGTGCGAAATAATAGGTCGGTCCGATCTCGCGCAGATCGGTCATCACCGTGTCGCCGGATTCGGGGCAGTTGATGGTGAAGCCGGCCACCATCGCCTGGGCATAGGAGAACAGGTGGTCGCCGACCCAGGCCATCGGCAGGTAGGACAGGATGTCCTCCTGGTCGCCCAGGTGATCGAAGCCCACCCCGCTCTGCGCCGCGGCGATGAAGGTTTCATGCGTCTGGCAGACGCCCTTGGGCTTGCCCGTGGTGCCCGAGGTATACAGCATCACGGCGATATCCTCGGTGCTGCCCCTGGCAATTTCGCCGGGGATGAAGTCGGGCTGGTTCTTGTCGTGGATGCGGCCCATGGCAATCACTTCATCGAGGCCTTGCAGACCGTCCTGGGTGTAGTGGCGCATGCCGCGCGGGTCGTCGTAGAGGATGTGCTGCAAGCTGGGGCACTGGGCCTTGATTTCGAGCAGCTTGTCGACCTGCTCCTGATCTTCCACGATGGCAAAGCGAATCTCGCCGTCGGTCAACACAAACACCATTTCGGCCGCCACCGCATCCTGGTACAGAGGCACCGGCACGCCGCCCAGCATTTGTGCGGCGCACATCGCCCAGTACAGACGCGGACGATTGTCGCCGATGATGGCCAGGTTGTCGCCGCGCTTGAAGCCGAGTTCGGCCAGGCCGCAGGCAATGGCGCGCACCTCTTCGGCAACCTGGGTCCAGTTCCAGGTTTGCCAGATGCCGAGGTACTTCTCGCGCGTCGCCGGACGATTTCCCCGGGTCGCCGCGTGATTCAGCAACAGACGAGGAAAAGTGTCGAGCGAATTTGCAGCCCGCTCCGTTTGGGATACAGCCATGCGATTTCTCTCCTCCAGCGCTACCGATACGGACTCGCTTGTCTCGCGATTTGTCCTCTATGCAATTAAGTCTAAGGCATTCTCCCGCCTATAATTGTCGCGTGCCTGACAATTGCCGAAAAACCGCGATCTCTCTCGAAGACATGCTGCGCCGCACAAGCTGGGCGCAGGCACTCTCCGCCGAAGACTTCGCGCGCGCGCGCGAAGGCACGAGCGAACGCCTGGTAGCGGCCGGGGGCTATGTCTGCAGCAAGGGCGAGTCGGTCGACCATTGGCATGGCGTCATCGAGGGACTGGCGAAGATGTCCAGCGACTGGGTCACGGGCAAGACCGCAAGCTTCACCGGCATCGCCGCCGGCGGCTGGTTCGGCGAAGGCTCCATGCTCAAGACCGAGCCGCGCCGCTATGACGTGATCGCACTGCGCGACACCCGCGTCGCCTGCATGCAACGCGACACCTTTCATTGGCTACTGGACAACAGCATCGCCTTCAACCGCTTCATCATCACCCAGATCAACGAACGGCTTGGCCTCTTCATCGGCCTGCTGGAATCGGAACGCCTGCTGGATGTGGACGCCCGCGTCGCGCGCACCATGGCCGCCCTGTTCCATCCCGTGCTGCATCCGGGAATGGAGTCCCGCGTCGCCATCTCCCAGGAAGAAATCGGCTATCTGGCCGGAGTTTCCCGCCAGCGCGTCAACCGTGCCTTGCGCGCACTGGAGGACGCGGGATTCCTCACTACCGAATACGGCGGCATCACCGTCCTCGATCTGGAAGGCCTGCGCCGCTTCGGCGGCTGAGTCCCGCCAAGGGATACCGTCCCCGCAAAGCGCGGGGACATATCCCGCCGGGGGATACCGTCCGCACTTCCAGTGCGGACATAAAAGTCGGCGCTGGCTCGCTCTGCGTACCTGGGATTCCGCTTCGCGGGCAGGTAACGGCGTCAGTAGGTGTAGAAGCCGCGCCCGGTCTTGCGCCCGAGATAACCTGCGGCGACCATTTCCTTGAGCAGCGGCGCCGGGCGGTATTTGGAGTCGTTGAAGCCCTCGTAGAAGACATTCATCACCGCCAGCATGGTGTCCAGGCCGATCATGTCGGCCAGCGCCAGCGGTCCGATCGGATGGTTGCAGCCCAGCTTCATCCCGGCATCGATCTCCTCGGCCGTTGCCAGCCCCTCGGCATAGACGAAGATGGCTTCGTTGATCATCGGGCAGAGGATGCGATTCACGACGAAGCCCGGATTGTTCTTCACCGTGATCGGCGTCTTGCCCAAGGCCTTGGCCAGGGCCTCGACTTTCGCATGCGTCTCGTCCGTGGTCTGCAGGCCGCGAATCAATTCCACCAGCGCCATCAGCGGTACCGGATTGAAGAAGTGCATGCCGATGAACTGGCCCGGACGCGCCGTCGCGGCCGCGAGCTGGGTAATGGAGATCGACGAAGTATTGCTGGCGATGATGGTTTCGCTGCCGATTGCGGCCTCGACTTCCTTGAGGATTTTCAGCTTGAGGCCGAGGTTCTCGGTCGCCGCCTCGATCACGATGTCAACCTCTTTCATGTCGGCCATCTGCGTCGTCGCCTTGATGCGCGCCATCGCCGCCAACTTCTGCTCGGCCGTCATCTTCTCCTTCTTGACCAGCCGGTCGAGGCTGCCGGAAATCGTGGCGACGCCCTTTTGCACCGCCGCGTCGTTGATGTCCAGCATCACCGCGTCGATCCCGGAAACCGCGCAGGCCTGCGCGATGCCATTGCCCATGGTGCCGGCGCCGATGATGCCGACGGTTTTGATGCTCATTGCCTGCTCCCTTTAAAAAACGTGAACGATGGAGTGAATTCTAGCCTGCCGCAGAAGCCACGCGGCAGCATGGCGACTCCCCTGGTTCAAAGCGCGCGCCGGTTCAGTGAACCACTTTCAGCGAAGGGCCCTGCCGCAGCCTGATGTTGATCACCAGGACGCGGCTGCCCAGCATGACGACGCTTCCCGAGTGGCGATCGTTTCCGGTATCGCTGTACTCGAAGCCGTAGATGCGCTGGATGCGCATTACGCCGTCGCCGTCGCGAACCAGACGCAGCCGCGCAATTGCGACAGTGTCGTCGAGCAACAGCAGGTCCTCGGAAACACAGGCGGCCTTGGCGGCCGCCACCGCCGCTTCGCGCGCCTTGAGGCTGTCGAGCCACAGCCAGGCTGTGGCGGCCAGCAGCAGCAGGCCGAGAAATTCGAGTAAGTCCATGCCCCGAGCCTACCTGAATTTCCCGCCGCGCCGCGCCGTCCGCAAGGGATACCGTCTCCGGCTTAGCCGGAGACATAACTATTACATGCTGCGCCGGTACTGCCCGCCGACCTCGTAAAGCGCATTACTGATCTGCCCCAGCGAGCAGCACCGGCGGAGATTGTAAGTCAGAAGTTGGCGCTGGCGGGACGGCGTGATAGCAGGATGCGCAGTCCGCGCCGGACACTTTGTCAGTCCAGCCTGCTTACGGGAGAGGGGACCCCTTAGTCGATAGTCAGGCTGAAGCCGGAGAAGTACACCTTGTACCCCGAGTCGCTATTCTGGGTGTAGAAAGGTTTGGAAAAGTCCGGCACGGCGATGCGGTCATTTCTATATATCGAGAACGGACACATCCCCAGTTCGTTGGAACAAATGCGTATATATGTAGCATCGCTTAATTTCCTCAGATCTTTGTCCTTGTCGGAAAGAAAGGATGATCCGCAACCAACGACAAACGCGGTACCGGGGAAGCCGGGATGCACAGTTGATCCGGCAAGCGCATCGAGGACTTTGCACATCATCTTGCTGTTGTCTCTCGCTTGATGCCAGAAACTTGCTCCAACACGCAGCGGGTACAACTCGCCGCCCACGCCAAAAAGCTTGGAGACCTTCCCGAAAAATTGAATGTCCGCAAGGTCGATCCTTTCGCCTGGACTCTTATGCCGGGAACTGTAAGTCTTGGCGTTACTCCGCAAGGAAAACAGTCCCTGGCCACGCGGTTCATACGTATAGGAGTGCAGTGTTTCCTCCCGGGGGTTGCCCGGGGACTCGTTGTATTGCCGGTATGAGACGGTTACTTTGCGTCCTCGCGGCAGTCCGGTGAGGGTAGGGGACGAGAGGACCGTGCGAATAACCTCGGGCCGCAGGCTCTCTGGCCGGTTCCCTGGCAGGTAGGCTGGCAGCGGGGTCCATTTCGGTGCCTGCCCTCTTTCAAGCGCTGTCACGCTATCGACCACGGACGCCCTGAACGGGTGGTCGGGCCCCGACGCTCGTAGCCACTGTGAGTAGGCCGCTTTGGCGCCCGCAGCATCGTTCACCCGATGCAATGCCACTGCTTCGAACACCAAGACGTCGAGGTTGTCCCGTGCGATGGCTCGCAGGGACTGAATACGTGGAAGGGACGCCTTTGCGTTATCCGAGTTGTCGATTGGAGCGTTATCCAAAACCTGAACCACCAGATCGTCCTGAAGATTGACCAGCGAGGGGTATGCCCCGTGCTGACGGATCAGCGAGGAAACCTCTTGCAAGAGCTGTTCCTTGGGGAGCGAGGCGCGCTGCTGGTGCAGCTGCCCGATTCGGTCAGCCAGTGTGATTCCGCTGGGGAAGAAGATGGTGCTCGGATCCTTGAGCGAGATCGGTTTTGCCATCTCCGCGCGCGTCCGCTCGGCAATCGGGCCGCTGGGCTCCAGCTCCAAGGCTCGTTCGTATGCTTGTTTGGCGCCCGTGGCATCCCCGGTCTTCGCCAGGGATTGGCCGAGAAAATGCCAGCCGAGCGCACTGGGAGGATCCAGGGCCACGATCTCGCGGAAGAGCATGGCGGCCCGCTCGAAGCTGCCGGCCTCGAATGCGGCAACGGCTTCGGCGCTCCTCCGTTCAAGCACGGCCGGGTCGGCCTTCCTCTGACCCAAGGCGCTGAGTGGAGACAACAGGATTACTGTAGTGGCAAGGATAACGAGTGTGTTGGGCACAGGGAAAATCTCCGGATCGCGGCTTCCAATATACCGGTCGGCTTCTGAGCAAGGCTTACTGGCAACTTCGTACGGTTTCCCGAATGCCAGGCAGATACCCCGACACGACTTTTGCGTTGTAGGCGACGGCACTGTCGCCGGGGCAGATAGCCTGAAGAGCAATCAGCCCCTCGTAGAATTCCAACTGCTGGACAAAATCTGCGCAGGTGCTCGCAGCGTTCGGCATCGCATTACGCTTATTCTGCAAGGCCGTCTTGGCCTCAAAACAGGGTCCGCTTGAGGCCTCGCTTACCTTGCCACCCCCGGGGGCCTGTGCGCGTCCACCCTGTTGCTGTGTGGAAGTCGAGCCTTCCTTTGTGGCGGCCTTGAGGGCTTTTTCACGTTCTGCATTATCCCGTTGCTGCTGCGCGCTCATAAGGCGCTCGAGAGACGAGCCGGATCCCGCGGCGGGACGAGAGGTCGCAGGGGAAGGCTGCGCCGCCATACCCCCCTGCCGGCTAAACAGGTCGTCAAGAGGTGGGCGCTGTACCGCCGGTTTGGCCGGAGCCGTCTTCACGACATCCCAGGAACTGCAAGGGAATCCTCGGTTTTCGCCAGGGTCGCGGGGCGCGGACGACCAAGGTGCGCAGGCGTTGAAGCTCAGGGTATTCCCTCGGTCAGCGGTGGCGGTGGAAGTGGCAGCCAGCGAACATTTTCCTACCGGGATTCGGTCACATCCGTCGCCATACCTGGAACCTTCGTATTTCCAGCAGGCAAAAACTTCCTCACTGCAGTTGTTGCATAATTGCTTGTCGCCAATGTTTCCGATCGACAGCGTCGCCGCTCCGGTGACGGGCCGCGGAATGTCGCGGACCGCAACACAGTGATTGGAGTGAATACCGAAGATCAGTTCGCCGTCTGACGGGTAGGGCCCTGCGGGCGTCGTCCGAGACTTTCCGCCCGACTGCCCCAGCGCCTGGGCAGCGACCAAGACCACTAGCAGCGGGGCTAAATGTCGAAAATATTTCATGATGAAAACCCCATAGCTTCGACTCGATAAATTATTGGCTTACATTTTTGAAATTGCAAGCGGTTACGGCTACCCCGTCAGGCGCTTGGTGGTAATTCTGAATTGGCGCCTTGTCTGTCCCTTTGTCGATTGGGGCGTGTGCGACAGTAATCGTCACAACTAGAATGACGTAAATCTGTGCGATTCACGATTGGGGCTGCTTGGCGGTTGGTCGGCTGGCAGTACCGACGCAGTATGTAATCGCCGGCACCGGCGTGGCGCGTATTGGCTGGACGCCGGGCAGGGATTTCCTGGCTACTTGCAGGCTGCTTCGGCATGCCGGTTCAGGCATGGCACCAGACCCGGTCGGTGCCATCAGCCGACCATGCGCCGCAACGGCATCTTGCGCTATTGCGAGGCCTCGTCGAGCAGACGACGCGCCAGGGCCAGGAACTCGGTGTCGCTGAAGCCCTTGCTCCCGGCATAGCGGCGCACGGCGGGCGACACCCCCTCGCGACAGGCGTGCGCCTGCGCACGCTCGTCACGGCGCACGAACTGAGTGCCGAAGACCACCAGCGCGGCGAAACTTGCCACCACGGCAAGGCCGATGCGCGCCAGCAGGCCGAGGTCGGTATGGCTGTCGAGAAGCAGATAGCAGGCCGGGCCGGCAACGATGAACAGGAACAGGGCCGGTACCATCAGGCCATCCGCATATCCTGACAGGGCCTCGATCAGCCGGACCTCGAGCGAATCGAGAAAGACCCGGGGCCTTTCTTCGAGGCTGACCAGGTTCAGCATCCGCGCGCCGCAGAAGGGACATTCGGTGACGACTTCCGCGAGCAGGGCGCCGCACTGGTCGGAACGCTGCTCGCCGTTCCCGGAATTTACCCGCAACACCTCATCCATCGCCGTCCCGCCGGCGCCGACTTTTACATACTCCGCCGATACTGCCCGCCCACCTCGTACAGGGCATTCGAAATCTGCCCCAGCGAGCAATGACGCACGGCTTCCATCATCACCGCGAAGACGTTGCCGTTGTCGATTACGGCCTGCTTCAGTCGAGCGAGACAGGCATCCGCCTCGCCGGCGTTGCGCGTCTGGAAATCCTTGAGGCGGGTGAGCTGCGACTGCTTCTCGCTTTCGGTCGAACGCGCCAGTTCGATCTCGCTGGCGACGCCCGAGCCGTGCGGATTGAGGAAGGTGTTGACGCCGATGATGGGGTAGGAGCCGTCGTGCTTCTTGTGCTCGTAGTGCATCGACTCTTCCTGGATCTTGCCGCGCTGGTAGCCGGTTTCCATGGCGCCGAGCACGCCGCCTCTTGAGGCGATGGCCTCGAATTCCTTGAGCACGGCTTCCTCGACCAGATCGGTCAGTTCCTCGATGATGAAGGCGCCCTGGTTCGGGTTCTCGTTCTTCGCCACGCCCCATTCGCGGTTGATGATGAGCTGGATGGCCATGGCGCGGCGCACGCTCTCCTCGGTCGGCGTGGTGATGGCCTCGTCGTAGGCGTTGGTGTGCAGCGAGTTGCAGTTGTCGTAGATCGCGATCAGCGCCTGCAGCGTGGTGCGGATGTCGTTGAAATCCATTTCCTGCGCGTGCAGCGAGCGGCCCGAGGTCTGGATGTGGTACTTGAGCTTCTGGCTGCGCTCGTTGGCGCCGTAGCGGTTCTTCATCGCCACGGCCCAGATGCGCCGCGCGACGCGGCCGATCACCGAGTATTCCGGGTCCATGCCGTTGCTGAAGAAGAAGGACAGGTTGCCGGCGAAATCGTCGATGTGCATGCCGCGCGCGAGGTAGGTTTCGACGTAGGTGAAGCCGTTGGCCAGGGTGAAGGCGAGCTGCGAGATCGGGTTGGCGCCGGCTTCGGCGATGTGATAGCCGGAGATCGACACCGAGTAGAAGTTGCGGATCTGGTGGTGGACGAAATATTCCTGGATGTCGCCCATCATTTTCAGCGCGAACTCGGTCGAGAAAATGCAGGTGTTCTGGCCCTGGTCTTCCTTGAGGATGTCGGCCTGCACCGTGCCGCGCACCGATGACAGCGTCCATTCGCGAATCTTGCCGGCTTCGTCCTCGCTCGCGTCGCGGCCGTTTTGCGTGCGGAACTTCTCGACCTGCTGGTCGATGGCGGCATTGAGGAACATGGCCAGGATCATCGGCGCCGGTCCGTTGATGGTCATCGACACCGAGGTCGCCGGATCGCAGAGGTCGAAGCCCGAGTAGAGCACCTTGAGGTCGTCCAGCGTGGCGATCGAGACGCCGGAATTGCCGACCTTGCCGTAGATGTCCGGGCGCGGGTCGGGGTCGCAGCCGTAGAGCGTGACCGAATCGAAGGCCGTTGACAGGCGCTTGGCCGGCATGCCTGCGGAGACCTTGAGGAAACGCTTGTTGGTGCGGAAGGCATCGCCCTCGCCGGCGAACATGCGCGTCGGATCCTCGTTCTCGCGCTTGAAGGCGAATACGCCGGCGGTGTAGGGGAAGGAACCGGGCACGTTCTCGCGCATCAGGAACTTGAGCAGTTCGCCTTCGTCGTCGAAGCGCGGCAGCGCCACCTTGCGAATCTTGGTGCCCGACATCGTCTCGTAAATCAGGCCGGTGCGGATTTCCTTGTCGCGGATTTTCACCACGTACTCGTCGCCGGCGTAGGCCTTCTTCATGTCCGGCCACATCGCCAGCAGCTTCCTCGCATGCGGCGTGAGCTGGCCGTCCTTCCATGAAATCAGTTCGTCGAAATCAGCCAACTGAGCAGCGGCCTTCTTGCCGCAACCTTCGAAGATGGCCTTGGCGGTTTTCAGCGACTGCCGCTCGCGCGCCACGGTTGCCTGCTCGACGATCAGGCGGTGATAACCGCGCAGCGCATCGGCAATCTCGGCCAGGTAGCGCACGCGATCCGCCGGCACGATGGCGCGCCCGGCGGACGAGTGCCTGACCTTCACCACCGGCAACACGCCCTTCTTGAACTTGAGTCCGCGTTCGGCCAGGCGCGGTACCAGCGCCTGATACAAGGCGGTGACGCCATCGTCGTTGAAGCGCGCCGCCATGGTGCCGAACACCGGCATGTCGTCCGGCTTCTCGCCGAAGCGCTCGCGATTGCGCTGGTACTGCTTGCGCACGTCGCGCAGCGCATCGGAGGCCCCGCGCCGGTCGAACTTGTTGATCGCGACGAAATCGGCGAAATCCAGCATGTCGATCTTTTCCAGTTGCGAGGCCGCGCCGAACTCGGGCGTCATGACGTAGAGCGAAACGTCCACCAGCGGCACGATGGCGGCGTCGCCCTGGCCGATGCCCGAGGTTTCGACCACGATCAGGTCAAAGCCGGCCACCTTGCAGGCGGCGATCACGTCGGGCAGGGCCTTGGAGATTTCCGAACCCGTATCCCGTGTCGCCAGCGAGCGCATGTAGATATTGGGATGTTGGATCGCGTTCATGCGGATGCGGTCGCCGAGCAGCGCGCCGCCGGTGCGCTTGCGCGAAGGATCGATCGAGATCACCGCAATTTTCTGGCTGTCATTCTGGTCGAGGCGGAAGCGGCGGATCAGTTCGTCGGTCAGCGAGCTCTTGCCGGCGCCGCCGGTGCCGGTGATGCCCAAAGTAGGCGCTGGCGAGACGGCGGCTTTTTCGATCAAAGCCTGCTTCGCCTTCTCCGGCCACGCCACGTTTTCCAGCGCCGTGATGATCTGCGCCAGGTTGCGCAGGCGCTCGGCACGGTCCGCGATTTCCAGCGCCTTGAGCTCCTGCGGCGCGCGCTTGCTGATGTCGAGGTCGCAGCGCATCACCATGTCATTGATCATGCCCTGCAGGCCCATCTTCTGGCCGTCCTGCACCGAGTAGAGGTGGGCCACGCCGTAGTCGTGCAGTTCCTTCATCTCGGCCGGCACGATGACGCCGCCGCCGCCGCCGAAGACCTTGATGCTCTCGCCGCCGCGCGCCTTGAGCAAGTCGATCATGTACTTGAAGAACTCGACATGGCCGCCCTGGTAGGAGGACACGGCGATGCCCTGCGCGTCTTCCTGCAAGGCCGCGTTGACGATCTCCTCGACCGCACGGTTGTGGCCGAGATGGATCACCTCGACGCCGGTGGCTTGCAGGATGCGGCGCATGATGTTGATCGAGGCGTCGTGGCCGTCGAACAGCGAAGTGGCGGTGACGAAGCGCACCTTGTGCCTGGGCTTGTAGGGCACCAGCTTGGCGGAAATGCTGAGGTCGGTCATGACGGCGACTCCGGGATACGCGACAGTGCTTGCATCATAGGCAATGCATCCTGATCCCGCCATGACACAAAACGACGATAACTATGCATAATCCGCCATTATGGCTGCCCAATCCCTGCGCTCGCACAAGCCTGCCGGAAGCCCCTCCACGGTCGCCATAGGCTTCGTCAGCGGGATATTGTCAGGGGTTTCGCGGGCCGGACTGACGCCGGAAACCCTGCTGGAACATGCAGAAATTGCCACACATCTTCTACATGACCGTACGGCCCGCATCCCGGTCGCGCGTTATGCCGCGCTCTACCGCCTGATCAACGAGAGCCTCGACGACGAAGGCTTCGCGCTGTTTTCGCGGCCGCTACGCCGTGGCAGCTTCGAGTTCCTCTGCCGCGCCGCGCTCTCGGCGGCGACGCTGGAACAGGCGCTCGAACGCATCGCGCGCTTCCTGCACGTGGTGCTCGACGACCTCGACGTGGAACTGGAAACCAGCGGCCGCGCCGCCGTCATCGTCATCAGCGAGGAGCAGGCGCTGCCGGTCGGCCCGGCCGGACGCGTGTTCGCCTTCGAATGGCTGCTGCGCATGATCCACGGCCTGGCGGCCTGGCTGGTGGCACATCCGCTGCCGCTCGACGAAGTCAGCTTTCCCTATCCGCCGCCGCTGCATGCCGCCGATTACGAACTGGTTTTCGCCCCGCGCTACACCTTCGATGCGCCGCGCCTCGAAGCGCGCTTCCCCGCCGAATGGCTGGCCCTGCCGGTGCGCCGCGACGAAGCCGCGCTGCGCATCTTTCTCGCCGACGCGCCGGCCAGCATCACCACGCTCTACCGCCGCGACCGCGCGCTGAGCCTGCGCGTGCGCGAGCACCTGCGCGCCGCCCTGCCGGAACACCTTGCATTGCCGGCGATTGCGCGGCGCCTGTTGCTCTCGCCGCGCACCCTGCACCGCCGCCTGGAAGACGAAAACACCAGCTTTCGCGCGATCAAGGACGGCCTGCGCCGCGACCTCGCCACCGACTGGCTGAGCAAGACCGATCGCCCCTTGAGCCGCATCGGCGCCGATCTCGGCTTTGCCGACGCCGCCGCCTTCTACCGCGCCTTCGCCGCCTGGACCGGCAGCGGCCCGCGCGACTACCGCCGGCGCTTCCGGCAATAGTCGGCGCTGGGCGTAGCGGGGGTTTCACGGAGCACTGCTCCGCGCCCGCGCAGCCGGCTGGCTGTGCAAAGCCAGCCGTGGGGGCACGGCGCCTACGCCGCACCCCAGGAGGCCGTGGCAATGGGCGAGCCGAGATCGACTTCGATCAGGCGCCGCCGCACTTCCAGCAGTTGCTCGATCAGCGCCGGCTCGGCGCGCGCGTAGGCCTCGGCATCCGGCGCGCGCCTGACCACGACGCCGAGCAGCTCGGTGATGGCGTTGCCGATGGAATTCTGGCTGATGGTGACGATCAGCTTGCCCTCGTCATTGCGATAGATGATCTGCTTGAAGGCCGGCTGCCAGCGGATGGCGTTGGCGTAGCGGGCGTCCTTGACGCAGCGGTCGCGAACCATCTTCGCCGTCTTCAGAAAGTCGTTGTCGAACTGCAGCCTGGACTCCACCAGTTCGGGGAAATGGATGTCGCGCGGCAGCGGCGCGTTGCGCGTCGAGACCTGCGTGAAGAAGCTGCGGTAGAAATCGATGAAACCCTTGAGCAGGGTGTCGTATTCCTTCCAGAAACGCACATCCTTGAGGGCGGTAACTCCGCCCTGGATTTCCCAGCTCGGCAGCCCCTGCGGGTAGCCGGTCAGGGCCAGGCGGCAGGCGCCGTCCTCGCAGGGACGCAGGATTTGCAGATCGAGGCCGGCAAAAAAGGCGCGGTAGACATCGCGCATGTGGGCCTGGAACAGGGAATGCTGGCCGCCGTCGGTCAGATTCGGATTGTCGGCGTCGGCCAAGGGCGCTACGCGCAGTTCCGCCTTGTCGAAGACGATGAAGTGGTTGTGCAGCATGCGGATGCTCGGCACGCCGGGCGACGTCAGCGGCCAGGTCGCGTCGAGGCTGGCCTCGCCGGCCAGCACCAGGCTCTGGTCCGGGTCGGGATAGCGTTCGAGCATGTACTCGACGATGATCTGGTTCATGCGGTTCCAGACGTTCTTCACGGCGTCGGGCACCTGGGTGCGGCGCACCGGGCGCCCCAGCGGGTCGAGGATGCTTTGCGACGTGTTGTAGATGATCGAGGCGTCGAAGCGATTGCTGTGGCCGAGCGCCTTGCGGTAGAGCAGAAGGCCCTCGGGGTTCAGCAGGAGGCCGTTGTTGTGCACCAGGTCGTTGAGGTTCTCGGTGCTGTTGAAGAACTCGTTGGGCTTCATCCCCTCGGGTACGTCGAGCGGAATCGGGCGAAACGGAGTCAGGATCTCGCGCGGTCCGGATTGCATGCAGTCCCCTGTGAATGGGTATCTTGAGGGCCTCAAGACAAGGCGGCCAGCTTAGTCGCGCGACAGGATGCCGGCAAATAGATAAATTGAACGGGGCGATGCAATTGCTGCGATGCGCCATGACGGGAGCAACAGGCCGGATATTGATGTGAAAGAATGAAATTTGGTATCGAGTCAGTCATCGAGCGCAGCGAGCCAATCAGTAGCCTCCCCCGCGAGGGGGAGGATGGGAGGGGGCGGGCCTTCCTGCCCTTGCACCCCTTAATGGTCTGCGGGTGGCGCTCGCGACCGTGTGCGCTAAGATGCCGACTTTGATCAGCGGCGCCACCGGATTGTGACCAGCAACAAACTCCACGAGATACCGATTGCGCTCGATATCGGCATCGCCGAAATCGACCTGCAGCACCGCCAGCTCCAGACGCTGCTGGAACGCCTGAAGCAGTCGACGGACAAGCGCTACGGCTTCGCGGCGGACGCCATACTCGCGGAACTCGCGATTCAGACCCGGGTCCATTTCGCGGTCGAAGAAAGCCTGATGCGCCTGCTCTCGTTTCCCGATACGGAAGCCCATGTCGCGGAGCATCGCCTGCTGACCGAACAGCTTGAAAAACTCAGGAAACGCGCACAGGACTTCGACGTTGCGGACGGGCTTTCGAATTTCATCCAAACCTGGCTGGTCAATCACGTCAACGATTTCGACCGCGAATTCGTCGGGCATTTCCTCGCCAAGGGCGTCGATCCGCACGCGTCACCCAGCACGCGCAAGTCGCCGCCCTGAGACGCCGGCGCGCGCCGGGTCGCCGTCCCGCCAGCGCCGACTTTTCCTTCGCGGCCTCCCAGGCATGGTCGAGGCAGACCAGCATCACCACCATGCGAATCCATGTCTGCGCTGTGGGCAATAGGCCATAGCCATACCATTTGCATGGACATGACCTGCGGCGATGGCAAGCAATGCGGCCGGGTGTTGCCGGATGCCACCCAACAGGAAGCTGACTCAAGCGTAATTCTCTGGTCATCTTCCCGTCGGTATGCGATCCCTAAGATGGCATCACCGTCGGACGAGAATTGCCCGGCGGAATCCACCCAACTTCACGAGGAAAAAACCATGAATACCAAGTTAGCAAAGCTGGCCCTGATTGCCGTTCTGAGCACCGCGGGTGCAACGGCTGCGTTTGCCCACGATGCCGCCCGCGCCGACGCGAAACAAGTCATCGAGCTGAAAGACGGTTCGACGCTCTACATCTTCAATGACGGCAAGATGGCAATGGAAGATCGCTACGGTCGTGCCGCGCGCATGGACCACGGCGCGGCGATGGAAACCAGGGATGGCCGAAAGATCACGATGCAGGGCGACGAGGTCGCCCGCCTCAATTCCCTGCTCATCCAGGGGCACGATGGAGGCTAAGCAGCCGACTCTCCGGCATGTGCAGCGGCTCCTTCGGGAGCCGCTTCCGTTTTGAAGTAGCGGGAAAGCACCGCACGCATCTCCTGTCTCAGGTCCGTGCTGCCGGCCTGAACAGCCCTGGCATACAGGTTCGAGGCAATTCCCATGAAAACCGCAACAACCTCCGGGTCGAACTGCCGACCCGAATCCCGGTCGATGATTACCAAAGCCTCGGCAAGCGGCATCGGCTTCTTGTAGGGCCGTTCCGAGGTGAGGGCGTCAAAAACATCGACGACGGAAAATATCCTGGGGGTAAGGGGGATCGCCTCGCCGCGCACCGATTCGACGCCCCCTCATGACAACCGTGACTGGATTCGAAGGCCCGGCGCCTCATCGGCGGCGCCTGGCGGCGGGTGAAGCGGATTGTCCATGAGTTGCGGTCAATAACATTCGCCAGCAGGCGGCAAGAACAGCGCTTGCCGTGTTCGTCATGTTTTCCGCCGTGCGCCATGGAAACGCCGAGGCCCCGGAACCGGGGCCTCGCGATGCTCAGGTCTTGGCGTCCCGGGGGTGATAGTGCTTGCTCTGATCCCTGGCGGCGTTCGGCTTGTCCGCCCTGGCTTCGGGGTCCTTCTGCGGCACACCGGTCTTTACCTCGACGTGGGAGTGGGGCTTCATCTTCTTGACAGCCGGCGTGCCGGCAACCGGCGCCTTGGCTTCAGCGGCTTTGTCGGTATCCGCAGCGGCTTGCGCACCCAGGGACAGGAAGGCTGCGGCGGCAAACAGGGCCGCCGGGAGGATGGTTGTGAGTTTCATGATATTTGCTCCAAGTGAATTACGGGACGATCCCTGTTGTTCGACTGCGACCTACGAGACACAGTCTGCGCGCCGGCCCGCGTCGACAACATGACGTGTCGATTACATGTGCGTCAGGTGTTGTTCTCGCGCATGGGCGATGCGCGGCGGTGATGATGGGGTCATGCCGGCGTCGCGGCCTGACGGTGGATCAGTGTTCGATGTCGCGCTTCAAGCGCCATTGCTTGACCAGGGCGTAGATGGCCGGAATCACCGCCAGGGTCAGCACCGTCGAGGAAATCATGCCGCCGACCATGGGCGCGGCGATGCGGCTCATGACTTCCGAGCCGGTGCCGGTGCCCCACATGATGGGCAGCAGACCGGCCATGATCGCCGTCACGGTCATCATCTTCGGCCGCACGCGCTCGACGGCACCTTCCATGACGGCGGCGTAGAGGTCGGCGGCGGTCGGCTTGCGGCCGGCGGCGGCGCACACGGTTTTCGCCTCTTCCCAGGCGTGGTCGAGGTAGATCAGCATCACCACGCCGGTTTCGGCCGCGACGCCGGCCAGGGCGATGAAGCCGACGGCGACGGCCACCGAGAGGTTGTAGCCAAGCCACCACATGAGCCAGACGCCGCCGACCAGCGCGAAGGGCACCGAGAGCATGACGATCAGCGTCTCGGTGAGACGCTTGAAGTTGAGATAGAGCAGCAGGAAGATGGTCAGCAGGGTGACCGGAATGACGATTTTCATTTTCGCGATGGCGCGCTCCATGTACTCGAACTGGCCGCTCCAGGTGGCGTAGTAGCCGGGCGGGAACTTGACCTGCGCCGCCACCGCCTGCTTGGCGTCGGCGACGTAGCCGCCGATGTCGCGGTCGCGGATGTCGACAAAGATGTAGGCGGAGAGCAGGGCGTTCTCGGTGCGGATACCGGGCGCGCCCTTGGTCACTTCCACTTTCGCCACCTGTCCGAGCGGCACCATGGCCTGTTGCCCGCCCATCTCGGCGCCGTTTATGGGCACCAGCACCTCGCGCTCGATGGCTTGCGGATCGCTACGCAACTCGCGCGGATAACGCACGGTGACGCCGAAACGTTCGCGGCCTTCGACGGTGGTGGTCACCATCTCGCCGCCCAGCGCCGTGCCGATCACGTCCTGCAGATCGCCGACGGCCAGTCCGTAACGCGCCAGCTGCGCGCGGTCGGGCGTGACGTTGAGGTAGAAGCCGCCGGTGATGCGCTCGGCGAAGGCGCTGGTGGTACCGGGCACGGTCTTCACCACCGCCTCGATCTCCTTGGCCAGCTTTTCCATCTCGTTCAGGTCCTTGCCGAAGACCTTGATGCCGATCGGGGTGCGGATGCCGGTCGACAGCATGTCGATGCGCGCCTTGATCGGCATGGTCCACGAGTTGGCGACACCGGGAAATTGCAGGGACTTGTCCAGTTCCGCGATCAGCTTGTCGGTGTTCATGCCCGGTCGCCATTCGGTTTCAGGCTTGAGGTTGATCACGGTCTCGAACATCTCGGTCGGCGCCGGGTCGGTCGCGGTGTTGGCGCGGCCGGCCTTGCCATAGACCGAGGCCACCTCGGGGAAGCTCATGATGATCTTGTTCTGCGTCTGCAACAGCTCGGCCGCCTTGGTGATCGACATGCCGGGCAATGAAGTCGGCATGTAGAACAGCGTGCCTTCGTTGAGCGTCGGCATGAACTCGGAGCCGAGCCGGGAGGCCGGATAGATCGAGACGCCCAGGGCGAGCACGGCCAGCACGATGGTCAGCTTCTTCCAGCGCATCACGCAGGCGATGATCGGCCGATAGACCCAGATCAGGAAACGATTCACCGGGTTCTTCGCTTCCGGCATGATCTTGCCGCGGATGAACAGCATCATCAGCACCGGCACCAGGGTCACCGAGAGCAGCGCCGCGCCGGCCATGGCGAAGGTCTTGGTGTAGGCGAGCGGCGAGAACAGCCGGCCCTCCTGCGCTTCGAGCGTGAACACCGGCAGGAAGGAGACGGTGATGATCAGCAGCGAGAAGAACAGCGCCGGTCCGACCTCCTGGCAGGCGCGCAGGATGGCGCGGGTACGGGCTATCGCCGGCGCGGCCGGTTCCAGCCTTTCCAGGTGCTTGTGCGCATTCTCGATCATGACGATGGCGGCGTCGATCATGGCGCCGATGGCGATGGCGATGCCGCCCAGGCTCATCAGGTTGGAGTTCATGCCGAGCAGGCGCATGGCGATGAAGGCGATCAGCACGCCGACCGGCAGCATCAGGATGGCGACCAGCGCGCTGCGCAGGTGCAGCAGGAAGACGAAGCAGACCAGGGCGACGATGATCGATTCCTCGGCCAGCGTGCGCGTCAGGGTGTCGATGGCGCGGTGGATCAGTTCGGCGCGGTCATACACGGTCTCGACCGTCACCCCCGCGGGCAGGCCGGCAGAGACTTCGCCGATTTTCTCCTTGATGTTGTGGATCACTTCCAGCGCGTTCTGGCCATAGCGCGCCATGACGATGCCCGACACCACTTCGCCCTCGCCGTTGAGTTCGGTCAGGCCACGTCGTTCGTCGGGCGCCAGTTCGACGCGGGCGATGTCGCGGATCAGCACCGGCGTGCCTTTCTCGCTCTTCACCACCAGCATTTCGATGTCGGCCTTGCCGCGCAGATAGCCCTTGCCGCGCACCATGTACTCGGTCTCGGCCATCTCGATGACGCGGCCGCCGACGTCGCGGTTCGAGTCGCGGATCGCCTGCGCCACCTTCATCAGCGGAATGCCGTAGGCGCGCAGCTTGACCGGATCGACCGTGACCTGGTAGGTCTGGACGAAGCCGCCGATCGAGGCGACTTCGGCGACGCCGTGGGCTTTGGTCAGTTGATAGCGCAGATACCAGTCCTGGATGCTGCGCAGTTCGGCCAGCGTCTTGTCCTTGGCCAGCAGCGCGTATTGGTAGACCCAGCCGACGCCCGTGGCATCCGGCCCGATTTGCGGCGTGATGCCCTTCGGCATGCGGCCCGCGGCGAAGTTGAGGTATTCGAGCACGCGCGAACGCGCCCAGTAGATGTCGGTGCCGTCCTCGAAAATGATGTAGACGAAAGAGGCGCCGAAGAAGGAAAAACCGCGCACCACTTTTGACTTCGGCACCGAGAGCATGGCCGTGGTGAGCGGATAGGTGACCTGGTCCTCGACCACCTGCGGCGCCTGGCCGGGGAATTCCGTATAGACGATGACCTGCACGTCCGACAGGTCGGGCAGCGCATCGATCGGCGTGCGCAGCACGGCATAAATGCCGGCGAGGGTGACGAACAGCGTGACGAAGAGGACCAGGAAGCGGTTCCGCGCCGATCCGTCGATGATGTGGGCAAGCATCGCGCTTCCTGTCTCAATGACCCGACTGGGCCGTTGTGGGCGCGGCGCCGGCGCCTTCGAGCTTGACGATGACCCACTCGCCGGGCTTGCGTTCGACGAATTCGATGCTGACCGCGCTGCCGGGTTTCAACTTCTCCACCAGCGCGGGATTCGCCAGGACGAAGTCCATGGTCATGCCTGGCCACTTGAGGCTGGCCACCGGGCCGTGCGTCACCGTCACGCTGCCGGCCTTGGCATCGATGGCGTCGAGCGTACCGGTCGCCTGGTGGCTGGCTGCCTTGGGCGCGGTACTCGCCGCGGGCGATGCGCTGGCGGAGAATCCGCTTAGAGCCGCCTTGAGATTGCTCTCCGCATCGATCAGGAAGTTGGCGGCAACTACCACCGGTTCGCCGTCCCTGACGCCCTCCATGACCTCGACATAGGTGTCGCCGCGCGCGCCGAGCTTGACCTCGCGCGGCTCGAAGCGGCCTTCCCCGGTCTGGACCAGAACGATGCGGCGCATGCCGCTGTCGATGACGGCCGAGACCGGCACCGTGACGACGGGCCCTTTCGCCGCAACCGCGAGCTCCATCTCGGCGAACATGCCCAGCTTGAGCAATTGCCCGGGATTGGCGAGTTCGACGCGAACCGGAATGGTGCGGGTTTCCGTTTTCAGCGTCGGATAGACATAGGTGATGGCTCCCTTGAAAACCTTGTCCGGGTAGGCATTGATTTTCACCGTGGCGCCGGCGCCAACTTTCACCAGCCCGATGTCCTGCTCGAAAACGTCGGCGACGACCCATACCGCCGACAGGTCGGCGACCTGATACAGGGCTTCGCCCGGCATGAAGCGCATGCCTTGCAGGGCTTTCTTCTCGGTGACGATGCCGGCCACCGGCGAACGGAAGGTCAGGGTGCGTCTGGCCTCGCCCGACCTGGCCAGGGTCTTGACCTGCTCTTCGGAGATGTCCCAGTTTTTCAGGCGCATCAGGCTCGAATCGGCGAGCTGGCGCATGCTGGCCTGGGCTTCGCCGCCCGCTGCCTTGAGCGACTCGACGCCTTGTACGGCGATGGCATATTCGCGCTGAACGGAAACCAGTTCGGGGCTGTAGACCTCGAACAGCGGCTGCCCCTTGCCCACCGGCTGCCCGGTCACATTGACGTGCAGGCGCTCGACCCAGCCTTCGAACTTGGGCGAAATGGCGTAGGTGCGGCGCTCGTCCGGCTCGATGCGGCCGGCGGCGCGGACGATTCTGTCCAGCGCACGCAGGCTCGCGGCCTCGGTCCTGACGCCGAGTTTCTGCACTTTCTCGGTGCTGATCTTCACCTGGCTGGCGGCGCCTGAAGCACTCTTCTCGCCATCCTCTTCCCCTTCGAACACCGCGACGTAATCCATGCCCATCGAGTCTTTTTTCGGTGTCGGCGAGGTATCGGGCAGTCCCATCGGATTGCGGTAGTAGAGCAGCTTGCGCTCCTTCTTGGCCGCGGCGCCGGGCGCAGCCGTGGCCGCCGCGCTCGCCGTTTCGCCAGCGCCGACTTTTCCCTTGCTGCCCAGCCAGTAGCCGCCACCCGTCGCCAACGTCACCAACGCCACCGTTGCGACGGCAAGCACTATTCCTGTTCCCGGCTTCATATATCTTCCCCGACGATTCGTTCGATGTCCGCCAGGCGGGCCTGCTGCTCGGCCTGTGCCTTGATTATGTCCTGCTTCGCCTTGAGGATCTGGCGTTGCGCGTCGAGCAGGGTGGCGAAATCCACCTTGCCGGTCTCGTAGCTCGCAAGTGCCGCCTGGAAGGTGAGTTCGGCCTGCGGCAGCAGACTGGTTTGCGTCAGCATTTCGGTGCGGCGCGCCGCGTCGGCACCGGCAAGGTTCTCGGAGAGGTCTGCCAGCAGCTGGTTGGCGGACGATTCCTTGCGGGCGCGGCTCGCGTCCAGCATCTTCTCGGCTTCGCGTTCCTGGCTGCGACGGCTTTCCTGTTGCAGCGGAATGTTGAGTTCGAGCATCAAATCCCATTCATTGACGCGATTGCGCATCTGGATCGGCGTGACGCCGACGGCGAAGTCCGGATAGCGGTTGCGGTAGGTCAGGTCGCGGTTTTTCTCCGCCGCGCGAATCCGCGCCTCGTCGGCGAAGAGTAGCGGATTCCTGCCGCGCAGGCGATCTTCCAGCACCGCAAAGTCGAGCTTGGCGGTCGCGGGCAGCGGCCGCAGCCGTTCCGGGTCGGCCAGAGGCAACTGGGCGGGACGCGCCAGCAGGGCATTCAGGCGCGCGCGCGCATGGTGGTGCTCGTTCTCCAACTGGATCAGTTCAGTTTGCATCGCGGTGCGTTCCACCTGGGCGCGGATCGCGTCCTGCTGCGGCACCAATCCGTTGGCATAGCGCACCTGGGAGATGCCTTCGAGGCGATCGATCAGGTCGATGACCTCCCTGGTGAGCTGGATCAGTCGCGCCACGGCGAAATACTGGGCATAGACCGTCTTGATGCGGGCCGCCTGGTCGGCCCAGGTGACGCCGGCCTTGCCTTGCGCTGCTTCGGCCTCGGCTTGCGCCGCTTCGCGCTTGAGGTCGCGCTTGCCCCAGAACGGCAGCGGCTGAACCAGCGTGTATTTGGTGCTGCCGACGCGGCTCGGCAGCAGGTTGAAGCTGCCGTCCTTGCCATTCGGGTCGAAATTGGTGGCGTTCTGCAACTCGGCGCGCAACACCGGGTCGGGCAGCGCGCCCGCCGGATAGACGCGCTCCCGCGCGGCGTCGGCCTCCAGGCGCATGGCGGCGTATTCCGGATTCCTGGCCCTGGCGTAGTCGAGCAGGCTCTCGACATTGCTGCCGATCGGCCGCTCGGCCGGCTCGGCGCGGACGCCCGGCGCGGCGAGCATCAGCGCTGCCAGCAGGAGCAAAACAGTACGCATGGCGCTACTTCGCCGCTTCGACGCGGACGACGACGTACTGGCCGGCCTTTTCCTCGGCGCGGAAGCGCACCTTGTCGCCCTCCTTGACCGACGCCGGCACCACTCCCTTCATGAAAGTGAAAGTCATGGTCATCGCCCCCATGCCCAGGTTCTCGATCGGGCCATGGGTCAGCGTGATGCTGCCCGCCACCCTGTCGACCCTCCTGATGGTGCCTTCGGACATTTTCTGGCTGGCTGTCTTCGCCGCCGGGGCGGCATGCGCGGAATGGTCCATCGCGACGACCGGTTGCAGCAAGGATGCAAGAGCAAGCGCCACCGCGGCGCGAAGAACAAGCTGTTTCATGAAAAACTCTCCTGTGACAATAAAGGTTCAACCATAAGGCCCGGCGCCACCGCGGCGCCGATCATGCCATCCGCAACTCGAAACACACACCCTCCATCCCCGGCCTGACGGAAATCTCCCCGCCGTGGGCACGAATGATAGAACGCGTGATGGCCAGTCCCAGTCCGGCACCTTCACCGCCGCCGTGGTGCGACGGATCGCCGCGATAGAAGCGGTCGAAGATGCGCGACATCTGTTCCTGCGGAATCGGTTCGCCGGAATTCTCCACGGTCAGTTTGGTGCCCTCGCCGCCGGACTCGATGCCGACCCGGATGGTTCCGCCCGCCGGCGTGTGCCGGATCGCATTGGAAATCAGGTTGGCCAGCGCCCGGCGCAGCATCAGCTTGTCGCCGGAGACCTGGCCGCTGCCGGTCAGCGACAGATGCAGGCCTTTTTCCTCGGCCAGCGCATCGAAGAAATCGAACAGTTCCCGCACCTGCGCCGCCAGATCGACCGGCTCGCGCTGGGGCACAACCAAGCCGTTGTCCGCCTGCGCCAGGAACAGCATGTCGCCGATCATGCGCGCCAGGCGTTCGTACTCCTCGGCATTCGAGGCCAGCACCTCGCGATACTCCTCTGCGTCGCGGGCCCGCGTCAGCGCCACCTGGGTCTCGGTCATCAGGTTGCTGACCGGCGTGCGCAGTTCGTGGGCCAGGTCCGACGAGAAATCCTTCAATCGCTGAAAGGAATCCTCGAGGCGCGCCAGCATCTGGTTCAGGGTCTCGGCCAGTTCGGCAAGTTCGACCGGTACCGCGTCGAGGCTCAAGCGGGTGTCGAGGCGGTTGGCGGTCACTCCCGCCGCGCCCTGGCGCATCGCCTGCAGCGGCGCCAGTCCGCGACGGACGGCGACCCAGCCGAGGAAACCCACCAGCACGGCGGCCAGGGCGACAAATAACCACAGCGTGCGGCGGAAGGATTCCATGAAGTGTTCGTGGTGGGAAATATCTACCGCCACGGCGACCAGCATCGGCGACAACTCGCGGTTGCCGGTCGGCAGCAGCGTGGCAATGCCGCGCCAGGGTTGTCCGCCCTGCGTCCAGGACCGCGGTTTGCTGCTGGCGCCCGCCGCTTTCAGCATGGCGTCCGGAAACGCGGCATTCGCGGTGGCGAACACGCGTTTGCCGTCTGGCGCCAGGACCACCACGGCGAGCCCGTGGTGGCCGACCAGGGAATCGTCGAGCTGGCGCAGCAAGGCGCCCGAATCCGCCGGCGAGCGGACCTGTTCCAGCAAGTGGGCGGCCAGGTCCGTCTTGCCGGTCAGCACGTCCATGTCCTGCTCGATGAAGTGTCGTTCGACCTCGTTGGCGACCAGCAGGCCCAGTGCCAGCAGCACGGCCGTCGACACGGCGGCGAACAGCAGCGTCAGCCGCGCGGTGATCGAGGCGCGACGAATCACACGCTCTCCGCTTCCAGCACATAGCCCATGCCGCGCACGGTGCGAATCAGCTTCGGCTCGAAGCCGTCGTCGATCTTGGCGCGCAGCCGGCGCATCGCCACCTCGATGACATTGGTGTCGCTGTCGAAATTCATGTCCCACACCTGCGAGGCGATCAGGGAACGCGGCAGGACTTCGCCCTGGCGGCGCAGCAGGAGTTCGAGCAGCGCGAACTCCTTCGCGGTGAGGTCGATGTGGCGGCCGCCGCGCGAGGCGCGACGCCGCAGCAGATCCAGCTCCAGGTCCGCCGCGCGCAACTGCTGCGGCTCCTGGTTGCGACTGCCGCGCCGCAGCAAGGTGCGCACGCGGGCGAGCAGCTCGGAGAAGGCGAAGGGCTTCACCAGGTAATCGTCGGCGCCGAGTTCCAGCCCCTTGACGCGATCCTCGACCCGGTCGCGGGCGGTCAGAAACAGCACCGGCATCCCGCGCCCGGCACTGCGCAGGCCTGCCAGCACCTGCCAGCCGTCCAGGCGCGGCAGCATGACGTCGAGGATCGCCAGGTCGTAGTCCCCGGTTTCGCCCAGATGCAAGCCATCGACGCCGTCCCTCGCCAGGTCGACGCCGAAGCCGGCCTCGATCAGCCCCTGCCTGAGGTAGTCGCCGGTTTTCGGCTCGTCTTCCACCACCAGAAGTTTCATTGCCCTTTCCCGCTTGTTGCAATGCCGCGATTGTGCGCCCGCGGCATCGACGCCCGGCCGAGATTACAGAAATGTAATCGCCGTGTCAGCTTGCGGTGAGGATGCCGCTTGGCATCGGCGCCCGGCCGGAGCCAGGGTGCCGCGCCAAAGTCGGCGCTGGCGGGACGGCGGGCAGCGACCCACAGGAGTCACCTGAACAACCTGTCATGGCGCGCCGTTTTGGCGGCCATTGCAGCCATTCAAACCACGGCAGGATTCAACTAGGTACTGCCGTGGGCCAGCGCGCGCAGCAAGGTCGCAAACAGGGTATCGAGGTCGAAGGGTTTGATCAGGACGTCGTTCATCCCGGCCTCCAGACAGCGCTCCCTGTCTTCGGCAAACGCGTTGGCCGTCATGGCGATGATCGGTGTATGCCGGTAGCCGGATAACTCCCGTATTTTCAGCGTTGCCTCCAGACCGTTGACGTTTGGCATCTGCATGTCCATGAAAATCGCCGCATAAATCGCACCTTGCGCCATGGCGATGGCCTCGGCGCCATCCTTTGCCGTGTCTACGCGAAGATCGACCGAAGTCAATGGTATGCGGGCCACCTCCCGGTTGATGGGCTCGTCGTCCACCACCAGGATGCGGCTGCCGGCAAAGCGCTGCCGGAGGAGCGTTTCGGCATTGACTTCGGTGCCCGGTTGCTTTGCGGCTGCCGCCGTACCCTTCGTCAGCTTCACGGTAAACCAGAAGGTGCTGCCCACGCCCGGCGCGCTGTCGGCGCCGGCCTCTCCCCCCATCAGTTCGGCCAGTCGTCGCGTGATCGCCAGGCCGAGACCGGTGCCGCCATACTTGCGCGTCGTCGAATTGTCCGCCTGCTCGAAGGCAGTGAACAAGCGGGCCATGGCTTCGGCAGCGATGCCGATGCCGGTGTCCTGGACCTCGAAGCGCACCACCACATGCTCCGCGGTTTCCTCCTGGGCGACGGTGCGCAGGGTCACGGCGCCGGCGTCGGTGAATTTGACGGCGTTGGTGCCGTAATTGAGCAGCGCCTGCTGCAATCGCGTGGGGTCGCCCACCAGGTTGGGCGGCAAGGGCTCGTTCTTGACCAGCAGCCGGATGCCTTTGGCCTTGCAGCGTTCGGACAGGATCGAGACGACATTGCCCAACAGGCTGCCCATCACGACCGGGGCCTCCGCCAGCACCAGCTTGCCGGCCTCGATCTTGGAGATGTCGAGGATGTCGTTGATGATGGACAACAGATGTTTCGCCGCTGCGTCGATCTTGTCGAGACGCTCCGCCTGCTGGGGCGTCGCGCCTTCCCGCCGCAGGATGTTGGCCATGCCGAGAATGCCGTTCATCGGCGTGCGGATCTCGTGGCTCATGTTGGCGAGAAAGGCGCTCTTGGCGATGTTGGCGGCTTCCGCCGCGCTCTTCGCCTGGCCGAGCGACCGGTTGGCGATTTCCAGATCGGTCGTCCGCAGGCGAACGCGCTCCTCCAGATCGGCGTTGAGTCGTTTGATCTCCGCCTCGCTCTTCTTTTGCCCGGTGATGTCCCTGGCAATCTGGGAAGCGCCAATGACCTTGCCCTCCCTGTCCAGGATGGGGGAAATGGTGGCGGAAGCATCGATCAACCGGCCGTCCTTGCGACGGCGCACGGTCTCATGGTGATCGATTCTTTCGCCGCGCGCGATGCGGGAAAGGATTTCCGGCTCCTGGGCCAGACGATCCGGTGGGATCAGGATCTGTATCGAATTACCGATGGTTTCCCGCGCCGTGTAGCCGAAGACCTTTTCGGCGCCTGGATTCCAGCTCTTGATGACGCCATCCAATGTCGTGCTGATGATTGCATCGTCCGTGGAATCTATGATTGCCTTGGACTGGCGCAGTTCCTGCTCACGTCGCCGCGCCATGCCCGAGGAGAAACTTATGCCGGCAAGCCCAAGCAACCAGATGGCGCCGTGGGTCAGGCCGAGATTGCGGCGGGCGTGTTCGATTTTCTCGTAGTACGCGGCGAGGGGCAGATTGAGCCCGGTGGCACCACGCATGTCACCCAGCTTGTAGCCGAAGATGGCGTGGCACTTCTCACAGCCCGGTTCCATGTACATGGCGCGCAGATAGCGCAGGTGCGGTTTGCCATCCAGGTCGGTAATTTCCCAGACTTCCTGCTTCTGTCCACGTGTGAACGCTTCCAGTTGCATCCTTTCCCAAGCGTCCGGCGCATTTGCGGGATTGAGGTATTTCAGCCCGGTGATGCGCCCACGGACGCCGTAGTCCCGGGCGTAGCGGTCCATCATCTGGCGTACCACGGAAGCCGGATTGAGAAGCGTCAGCCGGCGGCCATCGGTGGTGGTGACGTCGCGCCCCGGGACATGGCTCAACCAGGGTACCGATTGCTGCGTATCGGTAAGCGGCACATACACGCCACCGTGATCCGCGGTCCAGCGGCGCAGGGTGATGTCCTTGTTCAGGTTGGCCCTGGCTTCCGCATAGGCCATGTCCAGGGTCTCCTGCGCGCTGTTTCCCAGCGTCCACCCCAGCGAGCCCCCCACGACCAGCGTCCACACCGCGACCGCCAGCCAGGTGAGCGAGGAAATCAGTCGATGCTTCGAGTTTGGGAGCATGGGGACCGGAAAGCAGAAGTACAAGCCAACGTGAATTTACGCCTATTGGCAGATTATCAGTTTCAGCCTGCCGCAACCTGAATGTTCGCGGGACTTGCTTTCGGATCGGCATCGCGCGGTTTCTGCCCGCCAAAGATTACAGAAATGTAATCCGCGGGTCAGCTTCCCGTGGGGTTCTCCTTCGCAAAATGCGTGACACGTCAAACAATGGGTAGCTTGGGCATGGCCACAGGAAATTACGGGCTGAAAGGCAGGGCGCTGGTCTGCGCCGTGGCGCTGCTGCTGGGTCAAGCGGCCCTGGCGGCGGACGCCGGCCGGCCGGCGAGCGGTCTGGCGGCCGCTCTGGAACAGGCCTGGCGGCTGCATCCCCAGGCTGCGGCGCTGCAGGCCCACGAGGCCGAGGCACGCGCGAATCGCGACGTCGCTGCCGGCCTGACGCCGGAGCCGGGTTCGCTCAGCATTGGCGGCCGCAACGACCAGTTCGGTCGCAACGTGGGCAAGCAGGAATACGAAGTCGAGCTGGCGACGCCGCTGTGGCTGCCGGGGCAAAAGGCGGCGCGCGAGGCCGAGGCGAGCAGCCGCATCGATGAAGCGAGCGGAAGGCGCGCGGCCTTGCGCCTGGAACTGGCCGGCGAACTGCGCGACGCCTGGTGGGCGCTGGCGGCGGCGCGCAATGCCAGGGCTTTGGCGGCCCGTCGTCTCGACACCGCACGCGCATTGGAAGCCGACGTGCGCCGTCGCTTCACGGTGGGCGAGCTGTCGCGCATCGACGCCAACCTGGCGCAGAGCGAAGTGCATGCCGCCGGCGCCGAACTGATCGAGACCGAGGCGACCCTGCTCCAGGCGGAACAGGCCTTGCGCACGCTGACCGGCGCGGCGGCGCCGGAGGACATGGCTGCGGAAGCGCCGCCGACCCCAGGATATTCAGGCGGCACCCTGGCCATGCCCGAAACCCATCCCTTGCTCACGGCCGCCGCTGCGGCGGCGCGCAGCGCCCGCGCCAGGGTGACGGTGGCCGACGAATCGCGGCGTGCCCCGCCGGAGCTGGCGCTGCGCGTGGTGCGCGAGCGCGACTTTTCTGCCGAGCCGTACGCCAACACGATTGGCCTGCGGCTGAAAATTCCGTTCTCCTCGGGGGCTCAGGTGCGCCGCGAGACTTCGGCGGCACAGGCCGAAGCCGATCAGGCCGACGCTGAAATGCTGCGCACCCAGACGCGTGTCCAGCTCGAAGCGGAGCGCGCGCGGCGGGCCTTTGCTGCGGCGGAGCGCCAGTTGCTCATGGCGCAGGAGCGTCTCTCGCTCTCCGCCGAGAATCTGCGTCTGAGCGAAAAGGCTTTTTCACTCGGCGAATCCGACCTGGCGACGCTGTTGCGCATTCGCGCCGCGGCCTTCGACGCCGAATCCTTTCTCGGTCGCCAGCGTGTTGCCCGCGCTGCGGCGATATCGCGCCTGAACCAGGCAATGGGGGTCTTACCTTGAAGCAGATAAGAGCAGTTTTCCTTGGCGCCGTCATCGCCTTTCCGGCGTGGGCCGGCGGCGACGGCAGCGATGGCCATACTCATGGCGTACCCGAACCGGTGCCGGCGGCGGCGGCTGCACCGCGTGCCATCGCCACGAGCGAAGAGTTCGAAGTGGTCGCCGTCCTCGAAGGCAAGCAACTGGTGGTGTATGTCGATCGCTTCGCCAGCAACGAACCGGTGGCGCAGGCCAAGGTGGAAGTCGAGGGCGCGGGACTGAAGGGACTCGCCCGCGAGGCCGCGCCCGGTACCTATGTGATGAACGTTGCGGCGGTCATTCCACCGGCCAGGCACCCGCTGACGATCGGCATCGAAGCCGGCGATTCCGCCGACCTGCTTGCGGCAACGCTGGACACTTCGCGGCAGGCTGAAAGCGCGGTACATGTGCATGGCTGGGGCGAGCGGCTCGTCTGGGGCCTGGCCGCCCTGCTGCTGTTGGCCGCCGGCGCCTTGCTGGTCGCCCGGCGCCACAGAAGAAAAGCCAGGGAAATCCACTCATGAAAATGGAGCGAAGCGGAATTTCAGTGAGGGCTAACGTCGGCACTATCGACGTTAGGCCGAAACTAAAATCCACCATTTCAGTGAAGGCTAACGCCGGTCTTATGGCGTTAAGCGTAGCGGCCGTAACTAACAAAATCGATTTGCGCGTGCTGCTCGCCACGACAGTTCTGGCCGTGATGGCGAACAACGCGCTGGCCCACGGCGACGAGGATCACAGCCAGGACGCCAAGAAAGCACCCGTCGCCGCGCCGGCGGCCGGCGCGGCGGGGGCAACGGGCAATTTCGCCTCTTCGCAACGACTGGCCGATGGCAGCCTGTTCGTCCCCAAGTCCGTGCAACGCCAGCTGGGTCTGCGCACCCAGCCGGCTCGGCTCGGCGATCTCGCCGCAAGCGTCGAGCTCAACGGCAAGATCGTTGCTGACCCCAATACCAGCGGCCGGGTCCAGGCGACGTTTGCCGGCAGCGTCATGCCCGGACCGAAAGGCATGCCGGTGTCGGGGCGCAAGGTCGCCAAGGGCGAGCTGCTGGCCTGGCTGCGCCCGGTCAGCGGCGCCATCGAACGCGGCAACCAGAAGGCGCAACTGGCCGAACTGGAGGCGCAACTGGCGATTGCCGACGGACGCGTCAAGCGTTTCGAGCAGCTCGAAGGCGCGGTACCGCAAAAGGAAATCGAAGCCGCACGGATCGAGCACGGGGCACTGCAAAAACGCCGCGCCTTCGTCGCCGCCAGCATCGATTCCGCCGAGCCCTTGCTGGCGCCGGTGGCGGGCGTGATCAGCGCCTCGCACCATCTGGTCGCCGGTCAGGTGGTCGATGCGCGGGAGGTTCTGTTCGAGATCGTCGATCCGGCCCACCTGGCGGTGGAAGCGCTGGCCTACGATGCAGGCATCGCGGCGACCCTGATATCCGCCAGCGCGCTGGCGGAACAAACCGCGCTGGAACTCAAGTTTGTCGGTGCCGGCCAGCAACTGCGCGAACAGGCGCTGCCGCTGCTGTTCCGCATCGTTGCGGCCAGCTCGATGGTGGCGGTCGGCCAGCCGGTGAAAGTCATCGTGCGCACGGCGCACGAGATCAAGGGCGCGGCGGTGCCGCGCTCGGCGCTGACAAAAGTCGGCGCCGGCGACACGGCAGTGTGGGTGCATGCCGAGGCCGAGCGCTTCGTCGCCCGCCGCGTGCGCCACCAGGCACTGGATGCCGCCAACGTCGCCATCGCCGAGGGCCTGCACGAGGGCGACCGTGTCGTGATCGAGGGCGCCGGCCTGTTGTCCCAGATCCGCTAAACAATGTTCGACTACATCATCCACGCCGCGCTCAAGCAGCGGCTGCTCGTCCTCGGCATTTCGCTGCTGCTGGTCGTCTTCGGCGCGCTCACGCTGCGTTCGATGCCGGTGGATGTTTTCCCCGACCTCAACAAGCCCACCGTGACGCTGATCACCGAGGCCGGCGGCATGGCGCCGGAGGAGGTCGAGCAACTGGTCACCTTTCCCACCGAATCCAGCATGAACGGCATGCCCGGCGTGACGCGCGTGCGCTCGGTGTCCGGCATCGGGCTGTCGATCATTTATGTCGAGTTCGAGTGGGGTTCCGACATCTATCGCAACCGGCAGCAGATCGCCGAACGCCTGAACCTGGTGCGCGAGCAATTGCCGCCAGGCATCGTGCCGCAGCTCGGGCCGATCTCCTCGATCATGGGCGAGATCCTGCTGATCGCCATCCCGGCCGATCCGGCCAGGGTCAGCCCGATGGCGGTGCGCGAGTATGCCGACTGGGTCATGCGGCCGCGCCTGCTGACCATCCCCGGCGTCGCCCAGATAATCCCCATCGGCGGCGAGGTAAAACAATACCGCGTCGAGCTCAAGCCTGCCCAGTTGCAGGCGCTGGGCATCGAACGCGAGAAGCTGGAAGCCGCCTTGAAGGATTTCGGCGCCAACACCAGCGGCGGCTTTCTCGAAGCCCAGGGCCGCGAATACCTGATCCGCCAGATCGGCCGCAGCTCGCGCATCGAGGATTTGCAAAACCTGGTGGTGGCAGTCAAGGACGGCCAGCCCATCCTGCTCAGGCAGCTCGCCGAGGTGAAGCTGGCGCCGGCCATCAAGCGCGGCGACGGCAGCTACAAGGGCAAACCGGCGGTGATCCTGTCGGTGCAGAAGCAGCCGGCCGCCGACAGCGTGACCCTGACGCGCGAGGTGGAGAAAGCCATCGCCGAACTGGGCAAGAGCCTGCCGGCCGGGGTCGAGGCGCCCTCCTTCCTGTTCAAGCAGGCCGACTTCATCGAGCATTCGGTGGGCAATGTCGAAGAGGCGCTGCGCGACGGCGCGATCCTGGTAGCGGTGATCCTCTTCCTGTTCCTGCTCAACCTGCGCACCACGCTGATTTCGCTGACGGCGATTCCGGTGTCGCTGCTGATGACGGCCGTGGTCTTCCGCTACTTCGATCTGTCGATCAACACCATGACGCTGGGCGGTCTGGCGATCGCCATCGGCGCGCTGGTGGATGACGCGGTGGTCGGCGTCGAGAACGTGCTGCGCCGGCTCAAGGCCAATCACGCCCATGCGCAGCCGAAGCCGGTGCTGGAAGTCATCGCCGCGGCATTCCGCGAAGTGCTGTCGGCCATCGTCTATGCCACGGTGATCATCGTGCTGGTGTTCGTGCCGCTGTTCGTCCTGCCGGGCATGGAAGGCCGGCTGTTTACGCCGCTGGGCATCGCTTTCATCGTCTCGATACTCGCCAGCATGATCGTCTCGGTGACGCTGACGCCGGTGATGGCCTATTACCTGCTGCCGCGCATGAAACAGTTGCACGTCGGGGACAGCCCGCTGGTGATCTGGCTCAAGCGCCGCGATGCCCACCTCTTGCACTGGTCCTTCGGGCATGCGCGCGCGCTGATCGCGGGCGCGGCCGTGCTGGTGGTTATCGTGGCGGCGAGCGTGCCCTTCTTCCCGCGGTCCTTCCTGCCGCCGTTCAACG
>CAZYTN010000005.1:0-31303 GCA_964650115.1 uncultured Sulfuritalea sp. | reverse complement strand
CGCGCTCGGCTTCGTTGCCATTGCCGCGGCCGTCCATGGCGACGGCCATCAGCTTTTGCGCCTTGCGTATCGCCTGCTCTTTATCCATGGTCGGTCAACGCAATGCCTGGCTTGACCGACATTGCCGCAGGGGCCTCATTCGGGCTTGCGGAAATCGGCATCGATCCAGGCGCTGGCACTGGCCTTGTTGAGCTTGAATCCGTACGCCACCCGGACCTGGGCGAGTTCTTCGTCCGCGGCATCGCGGGCGCCAAGCAAGGCGTGCGGATCATCTTCGTCGGGCACGATATCGAGCGTGACGCTGATCCGCCCCGACCGGCTGTTGATCGTGATGTTCTGGTGGAGCGTGGCATGAAGTTGCTGCGCCTGGCGCTGGCGGAATTCGCTGGCTGTCTTGACGAGAGTGCTGAATGCCGACGTATCAAGCGGCTTCGGATTTTTCTTGTCGCGCCCCATCGTCCAGGGGCCGATCAAGGCAGGCTCGGATTCCCCGTCCACAATCATCTCGACGGCCCATCCCTCATCGTCTTCGTTCTTGACGACCCGCGCTGTCCAGCCGTTGTTGCACCAAAGTCTCGGCTCCCTGATCAAATCGGGAGCATCTGCCGTAATGGCTTCGTTCGATTTATTCGCTGTCATGGCCGTATTTTAAGGTCTCGCCATGCTGTGGAGCGCCAGGAATTGGTTTGATGTGTTGTCTGCGCAGAACAGATGGACAAGGCTGCGCGTCTTACATTTATCAGGACTAAGCGAAGGCAGTGCTCGGCCCGACTGCAAAATTGGCTAGCAAATAGTGATCAGTTCAAGTAGCGCAGACGGGTCAATCTGGAACGCGCAGCAACACTCAATAACAATTTCTTGGGCAAGGGCCACTCTATACAAGCGACTCCAATCTATCTCCTGTCAGCTCATGATTCTGCTCGGGGCTTGGCGAGTTGTGGAACAGATGCAACGGCTTAAATCCGGTGATTCCAATAAAAGATTGATATCGTGCGTATTTGTATATACACTAAAGCTTGCAGTTAGCACTGGACGAGGATTCGACTCATGGGTAAGACCTTAATCATTTCCGCAAAAGTTCGCGAAAAACTTGCAGGCAAGCAACCTCCGGTGACGCAGGATGAAATTGTCCAGTGTATTGCCAACAGGACCGGAAAGCTGCTTTTTGATGGGCGAGAACAACATCAGTCTGATCCGCCAACTCGCTGGTTCATCTCTGAAACCGACTACGGCCGCAGGCTAAAGATCGCATTCATCAACACCGATCAGGGGATCGTGATTCGCACCGCCTATGACCCCAATTCAGAGGAAGTACGTATATACAAAAAATATGGCGGTGCGCCTATTTAAGTAAATACATTATTGCCCGATATTGGTAATATCGAAAACGTAAGAAAGACTCTAGGAGAATGATATGACTAAGCAAACCATCCCAGCATCAGATGAGGCATGGGATGAGCGGCTTCTAGGTGCAGATGAAGCCTACGTCAAGGTTGCCGAAGATGATGTAGAGGTCGATATCGACGAATCTGCCGGTTTGCAGATGATTTCCATTCGCTTGCAGAAACCGCTCATTGAAGATTTCAAGGCAATTGCCTCACTCAGCGGCTTGGGCTATCAGACATTGATGCGCCAAGTTCTATATCGATTCGCCGACTGTGAAAAAAAGCGCCTCCTGAGGGAGTTTGCAGCAGAGAGGGCCGCACGGCAGAAAGCTAAAGCGAAGCCGACCCAGGCTGCAGAGCAACGTGCAAAGCAGAAAAAGGCAGCTTGATTGCGTAAGGTCACACACGCAATCTACAGGCCCGCTTCGGCGGGCCTTTTCCTTGGTTTGATGACTTGATTGCCGACTTCGATCACTTTGCCGGCGCCGGCAAAGTGATAATCAGGGAGGTTTCGGTCGTGCAGCGAAAGTCGGCGCTGGCGACACGGCGACAATCCCGCGGCAATCCCGCCCCCGGCTCAGGGCAGCTCCCTGCCCGTCACCGGCCCGGCCAGCGTTGCCAGCGTGGCCGGGCGGCTGTCGCGCCAGTAGAGCACCGCCACCACCCAGGAACTCGCCAGTACCAGCGCCCACGGCTGGATGAACCCCGCCAGCGCCGCGAGGCCGAAGAAATACGCGCGCAGCCCGCGGTTGAAGCTGGCGAAGCCGTGTGTCACCATTATCGCCGCGCGCGGCGCGGTCCGGCGCGTCCTTCTCCGCCGGCATCGGCGCCGAGGCGAACAGGATCAGCGTGAGTGAACTGGCGCAGCGACCAGGTGAACTTGAAAAAGGCGAACACGAAAATGCCGATCAGCACCAGGATCCTGAGCTCCATGGTTTCGCGCGATGACACGGCGATGAAGCCGATGCCCGAGACCATCGCCTGCACCCGGTCGACGGCGCCCAGGCTGCTGATCAGGCCGGCGATGATGAACAGCGTGGTGGTGATGAACAGGTTGTCGCTGCGCATCACCGTCTGCAGCACCACCGTATCGGCGATCCGGTTTTAGCGTTCCAGCACCCGCGTCATCCAGCGCAGCCGGTAGTCGTGCAGCACGCTGGCCAGCTCGCGCGTGCCCCAGCGGCGCTGGTCCGCGTAATACGGGTAGCCGACCCAGCAGAGAAAGAATCAGCCCAGCGCAAGGATGTCGGGCAGCTGCAGGATCGACGTCAGGGAGAAGGCCATGGTGGTCTCCTTGTTGGGGTGGGGAGGGTGTCGGTGTTGTTTGCGTTTGATTGTAGTCGCCGGCGTTGGATTCTCCGGCGCATCGTCGGGTTGGGGCGAGGGGTGCATTTGCGGGATGCGGGGTTGGCGTGGACCCGGCGGCTATCAAAAGTCAGCGCTGGCGATACGGCGATTCATTCGATCCGTGCAACTATCCCAATACTATGATGGCGAAACACGTCAGCGTTTTCGAGCTGATAGGAATCAGCAACTTGGTCAATGCCGTCAAAAGGCGCGTCGTAACAAACGGCAACCTTGTGCCAAAACGTCCCTGTCGATTGAATAGAGGGCCCGTGGCAAACCAATTAGCTCACTTGGCCGGAACAGGAACTGTTTAAATGAGAACCTTTACCTAGTACGATTCATCCTGAATTCGGACTAGGCCAGATCGGAACTGTTGGATGCCAACCTTTGTTGATCTTTTTTGCGGCGCGGGTTTTGGGGCACGTGGTGCAGTGCGAGGCGGTGGCGTTCCTCTGCTCGGGCTGGATGCGTGGGATCTCGCCACGCAAACCTACAAGGCCAACTTCCCACAGGCCGATATCCTTACCGAGAAGATTGAGGACGTCTCCCCCAAGAAGCTTGGTTCCAAGTACAAGCCCGATGTGCTGTTGACCTCACCAGAGTGCACTTCACACTCCATCGCCCGCGGTGCCAAGCCGGGCAAAGAAGAAAGCCGTGAGACGGCGATTGGCATCGTTCCCTGGGTAAAGGCAATGGCACCACGGTGGGTCATCGTCGAGAACGTGAACCGAATGAAGAAATGGGATCGCCACGACGAGCTTGTGCAGACCATCGAACGGCTTGGTTATGAAGTCAGTGATCTGTTGCTAAATTCCGCGGACTTTGGATCAGCACAAGCCCGCAAGCGTATGTTCCTTGTTTGTGACAACGAAGGCACAAAGGTCACTCGCGACGAACTGCTCGGGCTGGTGCGGGTGAAACGCAAGACTGCACTCAACATCATCAACTGGAAAGCCAACTATCCGGTTGCGCCACTTCGGAAGCCGGGGCGCGCAACGGCTACGCTGGAAAGAGCAGAGCGGGCCATCGCCGAGCTTGGGAAGCAAGTACCCTTCCTGATCGTCTATTACGGTTCAGACTATGCAGGTGGCTGGCAGACGCTCGACGTTCCGCTTCGAACAGTGACAACCGTTGACCGTTTCGGCTTGGTGACATGGAAGGGAGATACCCCCTACCTGCGCATGCTACAGCCCGATGAACTGCTTCTTGCCATGGGCGGCTCGACAGAGCATGTCCTGCCTCACGGTAACCGGCGGGACAAGGTGAAACTTTGCGGCAACGGCGTATGTTCGGATGTAATGACTGCAATATTCCAATGGATTTCGCTGCATCAGGCCAAGCAACTCGCCGCTGCCTGATCAGTTGCTTACAGCGATCCCCTCCAGCCACGCGTCGACCTGCGTCGGCGTCCGTAGCCCGGCCGAGCGCAATAGGCCGACGATGTCCTGCGCCGCCGTAAGGATCACCGGATGACCATCATCGGTAACTTCCTGATACGCCTGCCGATCTACATAAGAGGTCGTCACCAGGACGCCGAATTCGCGATGCTTGATTCGGCTGATCAGGCGTGACACTTCACGCACGCCGACTGAATTGTTTGCACCGTAACACTTGGCCTCCAGCGCGAAATCGACTTCGATTGCAGCGGGGCTGCGCCCGATTCGTAGTCGGCCGATCCCATCCCGTCCACCGTCGCGCCAAGGGCGGGTCAGATCGAGACGTGATACATCCGGAAGCAAAAGACGGGTCAGTGCCCCCGCACAGGCTTCGAACCCGTAAGGATTGTCTTTGTAGCGTTGTCGGATCACTTCGATCAGCGCCTGATCCTCGGTTGTAGCGGGCAACTGCTCTGCTTTGCTTCGAACCAACAGGGAGCGCGGTGCCATGAGTGGTCGGATGCCGCCCGCAGCAACCCATGCCTTCCACGCATCAGGTACAAGCCCGGATTCCTCGCCACGCCCGATGGCATGGACCCAGGCCCGCGGGATCACAGCTTCATCAAGCACCGTGAATACTGCCTTGTAGTTCTGGAAACGTTGCCCCTCAGTTGTCTTCCACAACGCTACGAGATCCTCCGTTGCCGCCAAGGCCGGACTACCTGGCACGGCAAGACCACGGAACCGGAAGGCGCGTCCGGTGGCTTCGGTCGTAAATACGAGGATGGGTGGAACCAGATGACGTTGCCCCAGATGCGCAGAGTCGAAGATCTGGCGCAGCAACTGGTTCCCGAATCTAGGCGTGTCATGGAGAAGCCGCCCAGGATGTCTGTTGTCGCCGTAATAGATGAATGTTCCTGTCGTCTCATCCAATTGATCCGGCCATTCCGGTTCAGCCAAGTTGGATGTCAGCACAAGCAGGGTCGGGCGTTCCTTGGTGCCGCGGTAACGGAAACCGCCTTGCCGGCTCACGCCGACCAATGAGACCAAGGGGTCAGCCATGCCACCGCGTTCGGTTTTGTAGCCCGCGTAGACTGCATCGACGATCAGGTCAGCCTGGCCCAACTGCTCGCCACTAATGAAGGTCATATCGTCGATTCCCCCGTCTTACCAAGGATCACAGCGATCCGTCGTGCACAATCAGCAGGCGACGTCTGGATCTCATGCTCCCAAAGACGCAGCACCCGCCAACCTTCTGCCTCCAGCCGCTGTTTGTTCTCCGCGTCCCGCTCACGATTGCGCCCGAGCTTCTGCTTCCAGAACTCCCGGTTGTTCTTCGGCATCGTCGAATGCAGCGGGCACCCATGCCAGAAGCAACCATCCACGAAAACTGCCAGGCGCGCGCCTATAAAAACCATGTCGGGCTTGATGCGGGCGATTCTGCGGTGCAGTCGGTAGCGCAAACCAAGCGCCCAGGTCGCGCGCCTCAATGTCAGCTCCGGCAACGTGTCCTTCCCCCGGATTCTTCCCATTAGGGCACTGCGCTGCTCGGCGCTCATGACGTCGTTGGTATTTTGGGAGCCCATTGGCATTATGTGCGACATCTTAAGAGGGGTAATATACGCGCACAGAATAATATGGCCACTTACGGACAAATCCCCCCCAGTCCAGCTGCGCTGATGGAATCCCTGGGTTCCCTCGGCTATTCGCTGGAGGCTGCGGTTGCGGACATCGTCGACAACAGCATTTCTGCTGATGCGGCCACGGTTCGGATATCGTTTGATTGGAATGATGGAGCACCGTTTGCCTGGATTCTGGACGACGGCACGGGAATGTCCGCCGACGGGTTGGTGGAGGCCATGCGACTTGGTGGCGTCGGTCCGATGGCGGCACGGCGCACAACCGATCTCGGGCGCTTCGGCCTGGGGCTCAAGACGGCCTCGTTTTCGCAATGCAGACGGCTCACTGTGGCCACAAGGAAGGACAAGAGCACGGCCAGCGCGAGATGGGACCTTGAAAGGATGGCGCGTGCGGATAGTGGGTGGGAACTTCTCGAAGGCGCCGAGCCGGGCTCCAAGGCCCGCCTTGAACCGCTTAAACAGCAACATGGCTCCGGGACACTGGTGTTGTGGGAGCTGCTCCGGACAGGGGCCGAAGCATCGTTGCCCCGCTTTCTCGAGGCTGTCGAACGGGTTGAGCGCCATCTGGCGATGATCTTCCACCGCTACCTCGATGGGGATGCGCGGCGCCTGCACATACTCCTCAATGGCCGCGCTGTCACGGCCTGGGACCCCTTCGTCACGTGGCATCCCGCCACCACCCCGAAGCCGCTTGCTCGCCTGCGCGATCCATCGGGTGACGTCGCCGTCCGCGGCTATGTCCTGCCTCATCGCGACCGTTTCCGGGACGAGGATCAGCATCAGCAAGCGGGCGGACCGGACGGGTGGGTCGCCCAGCAGGGGTTCTATGTTTACCGGGCGCATCGTCTGATTGTTACGGGCGGCTGGTTGGGCCTAGGCGGATCACGCGAGTGGTTGCGTGACGAAGCGAGCCAGCTTGCTCGGATCCGCATCGATATTCCTAACAGCATCGATACGGCTTGGCGCATTGATGTCCGCAAGGCCACTGCGCGTCCGCCCGGCTCACTCAGGGACGGCCTGATACGCTTGGCCGCGGACCTTCGACGGTCCGCCCGGGACGTCTTTGCTCATCGCGGTGTGCGAACCGGCATCCAGCCCGACACGATGCCAGGCCGCCTCTGGTGCGCGACGGCAAGCAAGCGATATCCATATGCCATCAAGCGCGAACACCCCCTGGTGCAGACCGCCATCGACAACTCCGCGGATCCGACGCTTACCGAGGCGATGCTTCTCGCCATTGAGCGCACCGTGCCGGCGAGCATCAATGCCATTACCCAGCGTGCATCCGAGGCCGAGGTTGACGAGATCGTGTTGGCCGCGCGTGCCCTGATGTGCAACCTCGTGTCCCTTGGCGTGGATCCACAGGCGGCGGTCGAGCAGATCGCCCGTACCGAGCCTTTCGATCAGGTACCCGACATCGTCCAGGAGCTACAGGGCGCCGACTAATCCACCACCGAGGCGAGAATGACCATCACAAACCGCGTCAACACAATGGCATCCATGGCGCAGCAGCGCATGAAGCTGTTGAGACCCGATGGCCCGTATGACCGCGAATTCATCGCCGAGATGGTGTCGGCTGTCATCTCCGGCGTCCCAGGTGTGACCGACGACGAGCGCCATGCCGTGCTCGCCGAGATCGAAGCCCGCGAGCAGATCACCATCGGCCGGCCGAGCAAGCTCAAGGATGATACGGACCACGTCCCTTGGTATTTTGGCCAGCGACGGACAGCCGGGCGCGCGTTCTACGACCGGTATGCGAGATTCCTCCACGAGTACGAGGGATGGGGCTCGGGAATACTGGATGGACTGGACGAGTCCACCGATGCAGTGATGGAGTCGATAGAAGACCCGCTCAGACCTGGGCCATGGGATCGAAGAGGTCTGGTGCTGGGGCACGTGCAGTCCGGCAAGACGGCAAACTACGCTGGTCTTCTTTGCAAGGCGGCAGATGCGGGATACCGGTTGCTCGTCGTGCTGGCAGGGATGCACAACGTGCTGAGGCTGCAGACGCAGCTGCGCCTGGACCGGGATTTCCTTGGCTACAAGTCGACCTCGCTGGGTGCCGGAGAGGGCCTCACGTGGACGGGAGTCGGATTGATTGATCGGCGACCGAAGGCCGACTTTCTGACAACCCGCGATACGAAGGGTGATTTCGACAAGGCGAGAGCCGAACGGCAGGGCATTGCGCCGGAAAGCCGGCCATTGCTCCTGGTTATCAAGAAGAACGCACGGATCCTTGCCAACCTCAACGCCTGGATCGGCGACTTCCTGGTCGGGCGCGGCGATACCCGCGAGATCCCGCTGCTGGTGATCGACGATGAAGCGGACCAGGCCTCGGTGGATACGGGCGACCAGGACTTCATCAACGGGCTACCGGATCCCGACTATGAGCCGAAAAGGGTCAATGCGGAGATACGCAAGATGCTCAAGGCCTTCGACAAGTCGGCCTACGTCGCCTACACGGCCACGCCATTTGCGAACATTCTCATCCACGACCAAAGAGAGACAGAAGAACATGGGGAAGACCTTTTCCCGCGAAGCTTCATCGTAAATCTCCCACGGCCCTCGTCGTATATAGGGCCTGTCGAAGTCTTCGGAATTGACCGTGCGGAGGATAGGCATCATGAGCCGGGAATCCTCGATGCATTCCGCGGGGTGGACCAGGCCGGTGAAGATTGGATTCCGCAGGACCACGATGCATCCCACCTACCGGTTTACAGGGGAGGCGAGCGGATTCCTCCAAGCCTGGAGGAGGCGATTCTCGCTTTCGTCCTCGTCTGCGCAGCACGCCGGGCACGGCGTCAACTCAACAAGCACAACACGATGCTGGTCCATGTCTCGAGATTCAAGGATCTGCATCGCAAGGTCCATGGACAGGTCGACCAGTGGTTCACCGAGCTGCGAAGGGAAATAAGGTACTCGACAGGAAGCGCGCTCCAGCGGCTTGCGAGGCTCTGGCAATTCGATTTCATTCTGTCGGCGCGGGAGTCGGAAGCAAACGGTTTCGACGCCCGGGTTCCAATGCCCGCCTGGTCCGAGGTCGAGGCCGAGCTCGTGGAGGTGGTGGACAGGATCAAGGTCGTCGTGGTCAACAGCGATTCACTGGAGCCGCTCGACTACGACGCCAACGCGGATACCGGGCTGAACGTCATCGCGATTGGTGGCGACAAGCTGTCACGGGGGCTGACCCTTGAAGGGCTGAGCGTGAGCTACTTCCTGCGCGCATCTCGGATGTACGACAGCCTGATGCAGATGGGCCGATGGTTCGGGTATCGGCCCGGTTATGTTGATCTCTGCCGTCTCTATACGACGGACGACCTTCGCCTTCACTACCGCCATGTGGCCACGGCGGCCGAGGAACTACGCGAACAACTTGATCAAATGCAGGCTTTGGGCGAAACGCCCGAACGCTATGGCCTCAAGATCCAGTCCCATCCACTATTGCTCGTCACAGCACGGAACAAGATGCGCTATACGAACGAATACGCAGTCTCCTTCGCTGGTGAGGGAAAGATTCAAACGGTGTTCGATCGTGATGAGACGGTGATAAGGACAAATGCGCGGCTTACCGCAGAGTTCCTGGAGCAGTGCGGGGCGCCAAGGGAGGCGAACCACTCCATGACGTTGCCGAACAGCGCCGTCGTCAGCTGGCCGGGGCGCCACCTGTGGAGAGATGTTGCGGGGGCTCGGATTTCAGCGTGGCTGAGGAGTCTCCGTTTCGCTCCGGAGTCCTACGAGGTTTCGGGCATCCGCATGGCGGAATACATCGACGCCCAGGTTGCGATCGGCGAACTTACAAGCTGGACCGTGGTACTCGTGGACAACAGCAGGGGCAATGAGAAGATCCTCGGCGCACGCCAAGTCCGAACGACAAGGCGCAAGAACCTCGAGCGAGCCGGAAGAACAATACGGGCTGATCGATATGTTGTCGGAACCGTGCTGGATCCGTGGGACGAGTCGATCGACCTGAATCCGGCCCAGTTTGCTGCGGCGCTTGAATTGACCAACCTAGCCAGGGCAGAGAAGGGACTGGATCCCGAGGATCGCCCCGGCGGTCCAGCCATCCGGCGTATACGTGGTAAGGGCGACCCGGCGAAGGGCATATCCGGCGATCCAAGGCACGGGCTAGTCATCATTTATCCACTTGACCCGACGGTTCCTGAGATTGACGTCGAGGTCCCGATCGTCGGTCTTGTCGTCAGTTTCCCCGAGTCGGATAATGCACGTGCGGTGCGCTATCGGTTCAACACGGTACTCGATCGGCTGGAGCTGGTGGTATGACGCCGGCTCAGGCGGAGCTGACCGCGGGATGGGCAAAGCTCGTGCACGGTACTCCGGGGTCGAGGGAATGGCGTGCAGTGCGGCTTGATATCCCGCACGTCCTGGCCATATTCGCGGCTGTCCGCGAAGATGATGGCACGAGGGCAATTCTGTTTGAGTGTCCGATCGCCGCCGCGCCCTCCTGGCGTGTCAGGTTCGAGAGTGAGGGGTTGGCCTTGATCGACGAGCGTGACGTTCGGGAACAGGTCATGCGCGTAGCACTGGTCCTGGAACGGCAGGATCTCGAGTCCATCGTACTGGTGATTGCAGAAGACCTGATCAACTTGTCGCTGCTGGCGGAAATTCCGCTGCCGGCAGTTGCCGCAATCGCCGAGAGACTCCTCGCTTGGCAAACATGTCTCAAGGTTCGACGGGAGGGACTGAGCTATCAACGGATGCTGGGGCTTTTTGGCGAGCTCGTGGTGATGGAGCGGGTAGCTGCATTCAGTCGACTGGATCTTGTTGTCCCGAGGTGGACGGGCCCTGACCGCGGTATCCATGATTTCGAACGGGCCGGTCAGGCCATCGAGGTGAAGACAAGTTCAGGTCTGGCGGGGCTGGTCCATGTCACTGCCCTCGAGCAGCTGGACAACGCCGGCCTTAGCGCCTTGACGCTGTGCCGCGTTGCCGTGGTGAGAGACGATGATGGTGAGGATCTGCGGCAGGTTGTTGCTCGTATCCGCGCAGAAACCGACAGGTTCGGGCATGGTGTCAGGCAAGTCCTCGACCGCGGGCTCCTGTTATCGGGCTATATCGATACCGACGTTGCCGCGGAAGGACTCGAGAAACTGAGCGTGGTCGCGGTCGAGGGTTACGACGTGCGAGAAGGATTTCCGCGATTGACGAGTCAAACGGTATCTCCCGGCATCGTTGCCGCAGAGTATCGTTTGGATCTCGCCAGCGCGACGAACCATCGGATGAGCACCGCTGATCTGGATGGCGTGTTCAATCGTTTTGCAACGGGAGGATGAGTGGCCACCGATGATCAGGTCGAAGCGTTTGCACGTGAGCTGCAAACGGACGTCGTGGATGCGGTTGCATCAGGAAACGGATCGCCGTATGAGGTCGAAGAGTTCACCCGGATCGTCCTGGAGCGCTTGGCGGACGAAGGAGTCCTCGAAAACCCGATCCTCTTGATGCAGGACGGGGTCTTCGGCCGCGGGCAGTACTCGATATCGGGCTATTCCCTCTCGGAGGAGGAGGACCGCCTCGTCCTGTTCGGTACCTTTCACCTGGGCAGCGTGCCGCCACCGGAATGCAGCTTGCCCGACTTGAGGAGGACAGCAGAACTCGCCGCTAGGTTTCTTTGGTATAGCCTGCGCGGGCTGTACGAGAAGATCGAGCCGGCCAACACGGACGCGAGCGATTTGTCGAAACGGTTGTACGGCCTATCGGACCGTATAAGCCATCTCAAAGTCGTCGTGCTGACGGACGGCAGGGTCAGGATGAAGACCATAGGACTTGACGAGCAGGAGGGGACCCACGTCGAAGTCGAAGTGCTCGGGATCGAGCAGCTGCATCGCATCCTTGGCGAAGGGGTGTCGCGCGACGACATCGTCGTCGGCCTCGACGATTTCGGCGGCAAGCCCTTGCCCTGTCTCGATTGCGGCTATGAGGGCGACTACCAGGCGTATTTGGCCGTGATGCCTGCAGCGACGCTTGGGAAGTTGTACGACAAGTACGGGACGCGCCTGCTCGAACTCAATGTGCGTGCATTCCTCGGCGTTCGCGGCCGGAAGAGCGTCAATGCAGGGCTTCGCCAGACACTCGCAAAGGAACCCCAACATTTTCTTGCCTACAACAATGGGATTGTGGTTACGGTCGATGGCATTGATCTGGCCAAGGCCGGCGATGGCGGAGTGTCCATAAGCAAACTTCGTGGATTCCAGATCGTCAACGGTGGCCAGACAACGGCTTCGATACATCGGGCAATTCGTGTCGAGCGCGTCGACGTGTCCACCGTCAACGTCCCCGCAAAAATCATCCTGGTGGAATCGGACGACCTCTCGACCATGGTTTCCAGCATCTCTAGATGCGCAAACAGTCAGAACACTGTTCAGCCTGCCGACTTCTCAGCAAACGATCCATTCCATGTTGCGGTGGACGCATTGGCCTCCAATACTTGGTTGCCCGATGCGACGGGGCGATGGTTCTATGAGCGGGCCCGTGGTAGCTATATTGCCGCGGAGGCGAAGGCGGACCTTGCGGCGCGGGACGCGCAGCGGTTCAAGAGGGAGACACCGAAGGAGCGACGTTTCTCGAAGACCGATCTTGCAAAGTATCTGAACAGCTGGGAGGGATACCCACACCACGTAGCCTTCGGCGGTCAAAAGAATTTCCAGTACTACATGCAGCGCCTGAAGGAGCAATATCCAAGCGGGTTCGACCCCGACACCACATGGTTCAAGCGCCTCGTGGCAATTGCCATCATGTACCGGAAGTTGCTACAGGTTGTACGGCGGGCCAAGTTCCCGGCCTACCAAGCGAACATAGTTTCCTACACCTTGGCATGGCTTGGCCTCGTAACTGGCGGACGGGCCGATTTCGATCGGCTTTGGAATCGGCAATCGGTGTCCCCCGAATTGGAAACCATGTTTGAGTCCTGGGCTCATAGCGCTGACGCCGTACTGCGCTCGACGGCTGGGGCGCGCATGCCGACAGAGTGGGCGAAGAAGCCGGACTGCTGGGAGGCGTTGCGCGAAACCGTTCCGGCCTTGCCTTCCAATCTCCCTCCGGAGCTCATGTCCCAGGGAGCTGCAATGGGATCCACTTCAAGCATTCGTGGAACGGCGCCACCGCTGACTGCTGAAGATCTGATGCAAATCGCAAGAGTGCGCGAAATTGACGCTACGAAGTGGCTTCAAATTGCAAACTGGGGCAAGCGGAACCGCCAGACATACAAGCTAGCCGGCATTGCGGCTACACTTGCCCAGTATGCCGCAGACGGGTGGGCAAGGAATGCGTCCATCAAGCAGGCGAAATGGGCGCTTGAACTTGCTCGGATGTATCAGGAGAAGCTCCACGCTGATGAGTCTGATGACTGAATTCGGACCGCCGTCCTACAGTACTTATCGGGCCGGAGTGTATTCCTTCTCCGATGCTTCAAATCGCCGTGCCACCAGCGCCGACTTTTCACCCTCTTCCCCCGCACACCGCAACACGTCACGCACCCGAATCGCCTCAGCCGCCCGTGTGCCCCTGCGCGCTTTCGATTGGTTTGGCGAATCCAACCCGATCGCCGGCCAGGCTACCCTTGTGCGCCGCCATCCGGTCGCGCACGGTAACGCGCGAGTGCCTGTATTTCGGGGAACTGAATTCCGCATCGCGCCTTGCCAGTTTGTCGGCGACGAGCACCAGCGCCGTGCCGGTTCCCCGGCTGTTGGCGGCGGTTGCGAATTCCGCATCACGCTCGCGGCGCAAGTCGCGCATTCTGGAAGAAAGGCGTGCCGCCATTGCCTTGCGGAAATCCTCCATGTCGCTCCTGTTCCATTCGGGATGCTGCCTGTGCGCGGCATTCAGGGCATCCCAGACACTGGCCTTGAGATAGCCCACCAGCCACTGGGCAAACAGGGTGTCCGCACGGTCGCCATAAAAGCCAACGCCATAGCCGAGCGCAGGATCGTAGTGCAGGCGCACGATGGTGTCCGTGAAATTGGCGACGCCGGTACTGATGAATTGAAACCACCTCGGGCAACTCTTGGCCGGATTCTTCGGCGGACCGTAGGCGTGGAAGGCGTCGGCCCAATCGAAATCGGTCGCGGCCCTGGTACTGGCGATCTCGGCCTGCTCGATGCCGAATTTCCGCATCAGCGTTTCGGCTTGGGCCAGCGCGCGCTCGGCTTCGTTGCCATTGCCGCGGCCGTCCATGGCGACGGCCATCAGCTTCTGCGCCTTGCGTATCGCCTGCTCTTTATCCATGGTCGGTCAACGCAATGCCCGGCTTGACCGGCATTGCCGCGGGCGGTTCCGCGGGTGCCTTAATCTGGCCTTCGAAAATCGGCATCGATCCAGGCGCCGGCACTGGCCTTGCTGAGCTTGTTGAAGCACCACGCGCCCTTCGATAAGCTCAGGGCGAACGCTAAAGTAGACCGACTGACTTGAAGCGACTGATAATCAAACCGCTACCAAAGCGTCTCCCGCTCTGCACTCGCCGAGATCTTGTGGATGGTCAAGTCGGTGCCGTTGAATTCGTCTTCCGCGTCGAGGCGGATGCCGACCAGCATTTTCAGCAGGCCATAAACCAGGAAGCCGCCGCCCAGCGCCACCGCGATGCCCAGCGCGGTTCCGGCCAGCTGGCTCATGAAGGCGACGCCGCCCAGGCCGCCCAGCGCCTTGGCGCCGAAGATGCCGGCGGCGATGCCGCCCCAGGCCCCGCACAGGCCGTGCAGCGGCCAGACGCCGAGCACGTCGTCGATCTTCCAGCGGTTCTGCGTCAGCGTGAACATGACGACGAAGAGGCCGCCGGCGACGCCGCCGGTGATCAGGGCGCCGATCGGATGCATCAGGTCGGAGCCGGCGCAGATGGCCACCAGTCCGGCCAGCGGGCCGTTGTGCACGAAGCCCGGGTCGTTCTTGCCGGCGACCAGCGCCACCAGCGTGCCGCCGACCATGGCCATCAGCGAGTTCATCGCCACCAGGCCGGAGATCTTGTCCAGCGTCTGCGCGCTCATGACGTTGAAGCCGAACCAGCCGACGATCAGGATCCAGGCGCCGAGCGCGAGGAAGGGAATGCTCGACGGCGGATGCGCCGAGATGCCGCCGTCCTTTTGATAGCGCCCGCGCCGGGCGCCGAGCAGGATCACGGCGGCGAGCCCGACCCAGCCGCCGACCGCATGCACCACCACCGAGCCGGCGAAGTCATGGAATTCCTCGCCGAAGCTGGCCTTGAACCAGGCCTGGATGCCGTAGGCCTGGTTCCAGGCGATGCCCTCGAAGAAGGGATAGATGAAGCCGACCAGCAGGAAGGTGGCGGCGAGCTGCGAGCCGAAGCGCGCGCGTTCGGCAATGCCGCCCGAGACGATGGCCGGAATCGCGGCGGCGAAAGTCAGCAGGAAAAAGAACTTGGTCAGTTCGAAGCCGCTCTTCTGCACCAGGGTTTCGGCGCCGGCGAGGAAGTTCACGCCGTAGGCGATGCCGTAGCCGATGAAGAAATAGGCCAGCGTCGACACCGAAAAGTCGGCGAGGATCTTGACCAGGGCATTGATCTGGTTCTTCTTGCGCACGGTGCCGAGTTCGAGAAAGGCGAAGCCGGCGTGCATGGCCAGGATCATGATGGCGCCGAGCAGAATGAACAGTACGTCGGCGGATGTCTTGAAATTCTCCATTGTGGTGCTCCCAAAGGCCAAAGGCACGAATGAGAGGCATGAAAGCAATGAGCGTTCCCGAGGCGGGAACTCTGTCAAATCATGAGGATGACAAATCCGGCCGGCGTCGGACGCACCTCATTGGTGCCTATGTGCCTGCGGCTGCACCGCGATGGTGAAAAATTGGCCCTGCGCGTGACCCGCCTCGTCGTCATTCTCGCGAAGGCGGCAATCCAGCGACCTTGGCGGACAAAAGCACTGGATTCCGGCTTTCGCGGGAATGACGGGGTTGCCGTGGGTGGGGACGGGAAAAGTCGGCGCTGACGCTACGGCGCCACGGCGTTACCGGCTGATAAGGTACTATGAGCCCATTGTTAATGGGGGCACGCCATGCAAACACTTGACCGCATCACGCAAGACCCGGCCGTCATGGGCGGCAAGCCGTGCATTCGCGGCATGCGCGTTACCGTGGGGGCGGTCGTTGGGCAGATCGGCGCCGGTCGCAGCATCGAAAACATCCTCGACGACTACCCGTATCTCGAACGCGAAGACATTGCCCAGGCGCTGCGCTATGCGGCCTGGCGCGCGGAGGAACGCGAGGTTCAGCTGGCAGCCGCATGAAACTGCTGGTCGATATGAACCTGTCTCCGAAGTGGGCGGGATTCCTTGCATCGGTCGGCTTCGACGCCGTCCACTGGTCCTCGCTCGGTGCCGCGAATGCACCAGAAGAGAGATCATGAGCCATGCCCGCGAAGGTGGCTACGTGGTACTCACCAGCGATCTCGACTTCGGCACGATACTGGCTGTCACCCACGGCGAAAAGCCCAGCGTGGTGCAACTTCGCTCCGACAACCTGAGCCACGAAAACATCGGCAAGCAAGTGATCGATGCCTTGCGCCAACTCACAATCGAACTGGAAGGCGGCGCATTAGTGACGGTCGACACCGAACGGACACGCCTGCGCATCCTGCCGCTACTAACAAACACCGAAAAATAGTTGGCGCTGGCGGGACGGCGCATTGCGCCAACGCGGGCCTGCTAGCCTGACTGTGTCGCCAGCGGCATCGACAGCACCTGCTGCGAAAACCGCCCTGCTGATTCTCGCTGTGCCTGCTCGGCCAGCCACTGCGTGCGACCATAGGCATAGCCGGAAAACAGTTCCTCGATCGTCGTTTCGCGTTTGAACAGACGCCGACCGATCTCCGCCAGCGCCTTGAGCTCGGCAACATTGCGCACCTCGACCGGCAAGCGCAATTCCAGGCCGGAGCACCAGTCGAGGGTTTCAAAACGGCATGACGGGGCAATCGTCAATTCGATGCCCGTCGCTGCCAGGCGATCTTCTTCGGCATACAGCCGTTGCGACCATTGCTTATAGGCCTCGTCCTGTTCGCCGCCGCGATAGGCGACGATACGCTTGCGCGACTTGCCGGCAGGCTTGTAGATCGGCTGGCTGCGCAGCTCGCCCAGCCAATCAGTGTCCGGTCCGTCGCCGACGGCCGCCCAGGCAGCCTCTTCGATGGCATTGCGATAGGCGAAGCGTGGATGTGTCCACCAGATCATTACCCGCCGCTTGCCGACGATGATCTGGCAATCGTCCCACCACGACAACGCATCGGGGCCGAATTCGTCATAGCGGTGGAAGATGCGCACACCATCGTCGAACGGGCTGTTGCGCTGGTTGGAATGATATTGGCGCATGCGTTGCAATTTGCGCTGGAAGAAGAGGTTTTTCATGGCGGCGTCCCCTTGACTGTATGAAGGAATGCATTCTGCGCCGCTGCGCAACCGCTATTTCACGTGATTCGAGGCGTCCGAAGGCTGGTAACTGCGCGGCAGCAGGACCCACATGCGCCCCTGTTGGCGCATCTTGCCGGCCTGGTTGCCGGCGTCGGGGCCGCTGCCCCAGTAGAAATCGGCGCGCACCACGCCGCGAATCGCGCCGCCCGTATCCTGTCCCAGCATCAGGCGGTTGAGCGCCCGCTCGCTGTTGGGCCGGGTCGTCGCCAGCCAGATCGGTGCACCCAGCGGCACATGGCGCGCGTCGACGGCCAGCGAGCGTTCGGGCGTCAGGGCCAGGCCCATGGCGCCCTGCGGCCCGCTGCCCTCGACCGGCAACTCGCGGAAGAACACCAGGCTCGGATTGGCATTGAGCAATTCCGCCAGCCGTGCCGGATTGGCCTTGGCCCAGGTCTTGATGCCCTGCATCGACGCCTGCTCGGCTTTCAGTTCGCCGCGTTCGATCAGCCAGCGGCCGATCGAACGATAGGGGTGGCCGTTCTGGTCGGCGTAATTCAGGCGCACGCGGCTGCCGTCGGTGAGCTGCACCTGGCCCGAACCCTGTATCTGCATGAAGAACAAATCGATCGGATCGTCGATCCACAGCAGGGCCTCTGGTGAGCGCTTGCTTTCCTGCGGAGTCCATTCGGCACGCGAATAGTAGGGAATCAGCTTGCGGCCTTCGAGGCGTCCGCGCAGGCGCAGGTGCTTGAGTTCCGGGTAGAGTTCGGCCAGGTCGACGACGATCATGTCCTCGGGCGGAGCGAAAACCGGATGGGCGTAAGCGCGGCTTTGGCGGCGGCTGCCTTTCAGGATCGGTTCGTAATAGCCGGTGACGAGGCCGTTGCGCGAACCGTCCGGATTGACCAAGGCCCAAGGCTGGAATTGCGCCTCGAACCAGGCGCGCAGGGCCGTTGCGGATTTGTCCTTCAGGTCCACCGCCGAGTTGCAGACCGGCTTCCACTGCGCCTGTCGTTCCAGGCTGCGGCAACTGGCGACAAAGGCGGCGAAAGGCGGCGCCGGATCGTCCTCGCCCCAGCCCGGCAGATCGCTCCATTCGGCAGACTGCAAGGGCTTTTCGGCGGGCTTTGGCGGTTCCACGAGCGGGCACACCGGGCAGGCCGGGCAGGCAGCGGGGGCAGGACAGGCCTCGGCGCGCGGCTCGGGTTTGACCGGGCTTTGCGCACAGCCGGCGAGGGCCAGCAGGACGATCAGGACGGGGAAGAGTCGAAACATGAATCTGCTAAAGTGAGGTGCCTTCAATAGTCCGCAAGCTTAACCGATGTCCGATCCTGCCCGTGCTTTCGCTCCCCTGATCGACCGCCTCGATGCGCTGTTCGATCGCCTTGAAGCCGTCCTGCCGACGCCCCTGCCGGCGACCGACTGGTCGGCCACGGCCTTTCGCTGGCGCACCCGCGGCGGGCGCGGCTGGCTGGAGGCGGTGAAGCAACCGCACCGCATCCGCTTCGAGGACTTGCAGGGCGTCGAGGACCAGAAGCAGCGCATCGCGCAGAACACCAAACAGTTCGTCGCCGGGCGCAGCGCCAACAACGTGCTGCTGACCGGCGCGCGCGGCACGGGCAAGAGCTCGCTGGTCAAGGCCGTGCTGAACCGGTTTGCGGCGAAAGGCCTGCGCCTGATCGAAGTGGACAAGGACGAGCTGGTGCACCTGCCGGAGATCGTGGACCTGATCGCCGCCCGTCGCGAGCGCTTCATCATCTTCTGCGACGACCTCTCCTTCGAGTCGGGCGAGCCCGGCTACAAGGCGATGAAAAGCATCCTCGACGGCTCGATCACCGGCATGCCGGACAACCTGCTGGTGTATGCGACCTCCAACCGCCGCCACCTGATGCCGGAAAAGATGTCGGAGAACCTCGAAACCAAGTACAACGCCGACGGCGACATCCACCCCGGCGAAACCACCGAAGAGAAGGTCTCGCTCTCCGAGCGCTTCGGCCTCTGGCTGTCCTTCTATCCCTTCGGCCAGGATCACTACCTCGAAATATGCGCCCACTGGCTGGGAGAGTTCGGCATGTCGCCGCAGCAGATCGCCGCGGCGCGCGGCGAAGCCCTGCAATGGAGCCTGATGCGCGGCTCGCGCAGCGGCCGCGTCGCCTGGCAGTTCGCCCGCGACCATGCCGGGCGTCTGGCCAAGAAAGCAGCGGCCAGGCCGCAAACCAGCAGTAAATGAAGATTACGGAGGTTGCCGCCGCCGTCATCGAGCGGCGGGCGGCCGACGGCGCCACCGGGTTTGCCACCGAGTTCCTGCTCGGGCAGCGCGCGCCGGGAAGCTTCTACCCCGGCTTCTGGGAATTCCCCGGCGGCAAGGTCGAACCCGGTGAAACCCCGCATGCTGCACTGCTGCGCGAACTGCACGAGGAACTGGGCATCGAGGTGTTGCGCGCCGATCCCTGGCTGCGCCGCCAGCATGTCTATGAGCACGCCCATGTGCGGCTCAACTTTTTTCGCGTGCGCGAGTGGCGCGGCGAGTTGCGCGACCATGTGCATAGTGCGCTGGCCTGGCAGCGCGCCGACGGGCTGACGGTTGCGCCGATGCTGCCGGCCAACGCGCCGGTGCTGGCGGCGCTGGCCCTGCCGGATTTTTACGCCATCAGCCATGCCGGCGAGATCGGCATCGATGCGCAGCTGATGGCTTTGGTGCATGCGCTGGAAAGCGGCCTCAAGCTGGTGCAACTGCGCGAGCCGAAGCTCGATGCCGCGCGCCGGTCGGCCTTCGTTCATGCGGCCATCGACCTTTGCCGTCAGTACGGTGCGCGGGCGCTGGTCAATGGCGATGCCGAACTGGCGCACGCTGCCGGAGCCGATGGGCTGCATCTGCCTGCCGTGCAGCTGGCGGCGCAAACAACACGACCGGATTTCGCGCTGGTCGCGGCGTCCTGCCATTCGTCAGCCGAGTTGGCACAGGCCGCCCAACTTGGCTGTGATTTTGCGGTGTTCGGCCCGGTGCGGGAGACGATCAGCCATCCGGGTGTGGCAGGCATCGGCTGGGACAATTTGGCCGCGGCGCTCGGCGTGCCGCCACTGCCGACTTTTGCCCTGGGCGGGCTCTTGCGCGCCGACCTCGATCCGGCGCAGCGCGCCGGCGCCCACGGCATTGCGGCGATTCGCGGCGCCTGGGAAGCCTAGCTTTTCACTCCGACTGGTCTTCCGGGTGCGGCTCTTCGCTGGCCTCGACGCGATACTGTTCCGTTGCCCATGCGCCGAGATCGACGCCCTTGCAGCGCGCCGAGCAGAACGGCCGGTAGCGATTTGCGGCAGTCCATTCGACGGGCTTGCCGCAGCTCGGGCAAGCCACGACACGAGGCGCAGCGGGTCTTACAGGTTGCACAGCGTGAGTTCGAAGTTGACCATTGAGTCGACCTGGCGCGGCCGCTGATCCATGTCGGGGCGCAGGAAGCGGATGTTGATGGCGAACTTGCCGGCGGAAATCTCCGGCAGGCAGGGGTCGCCCTGTCCGGTCTTGAGGCGGATCAGTTGTGCGCTGCGACCGCCCAGCATGAGCTGAAAGGCGCCGCGCTGGGCGGTTTGCTGCTCGGAGCGGCCCGAGGCGCGCAGCAGGCGCAGCACGATCGCCAGTCCGGCGCGGATCGGCAGCATGGGCGCGATCCAGCCGCGGATGTCCTGCTGGCGCAGTGCCGATTCACGATGCCGCCAGTAGTGGTAGCCCGGCAGGTCGAACTCGCAGACGCCGCCGGGAATCGCGGCGCGGTTCTTGATGGTCATCAGCCATTCGTTTTCGCGCAGGTAATGGCCGATCTTGCCCTGCATGGCCAGCAGCATCGAACTGGCCTGCTCGATTTCGTAAAGTGCGCCGGACAGCGCTTCTTCGGAAATTTCCGGATTGTTGCGGAAGGACAGCAGGATCTGGCGCTGGCGTTCGAGTTCCTGCACCAGGTCGAATTTCAGCTCGGCACGACCGGCAACCTCGAGAATTTCGAACAGCGTGACAAGCGCGACGTGGTGCTCCATGGCACCTTCCGCGGCAGCGAAATGCGTGACCTTGTCAAACAGATCTTCGAGCCGCAATAGCGTGCGAACGCGCTCGCTGAGAGGGTATTCGTAAGTGATCACGCGCTTGCCGAGTGGAGAAAATTGTTGAGATTGTGACCCAATTCGGTGCAAATCTCAACAAAACTGCCGCGACAATGCCAAATAGTTCACATGCAGGCGCTCTATCTGGGGAGGCAAGGCAGCAAGGTCGCCGTCGTTATCGATGACGTCGTCGGCAGCGGCGAGGCGCTCGGCGCGCGTTGCCTGGGCGGCAAGAATGCGCTCGATCTCGGGCCGGGCAAGCCCGCTGCGGCTCATGACACGGGCAATCTGTGTCGCCTCGGCGCAATCCACCACGGCAATCCGGTTCACCCGCTTGCGGTAGTCGCCGGCTTCGATCAGCAACGGCACGACCAATACCGCATAGGGTGCCCTGGCCGAGGCAGTCGCAAGCTGACGTTCGCTTTCGCTGCGTATCAGCGGATGCAGGATGGCTTCCAGGCGCCTGCGCGCCGACGGATCGGCGAAGGCCATGGCGCGCATTGCCGCGCGGTCGAGCGCGCCGTCGGTACTCATGACGCCAGCGCCGAATCCGGCGCGAATGGCCGGCATGGCGGCACCGCCGGTTGTGGTCAGGGAGTGGGCAATGGCATCGGTGTCGATCACCGCAACGCCGCGTTCGGCGAACAGATCGGCGGCGGCGCTCTTGCCGCTGCCGATGCCGCCGGTGAGTCCGACCACATAGGTCATGAAGGACAATCGTCGATGGTGGCATCGGCATAGGGCGCGATCAGCTGAGGCAGTTGCCGCAACAGTTCGGCGGCCGGCCCGCGGACTTCGATCCGGACCTTCTGTGCGGGCTGCTCGCGGCTGTCCACGCGGGCCGACTTGATCCCCCGCTTTATCAGCCCCTGCAGCATTTCGCGCGCCGCCGCTTCGGTCGGGAAACTGCCGAGAACGATTTCATGGCGGCCACCTTCAAGTTCGACGGAGGTTTGTTCCGTGACCCCGAAGCGGGTCAGCTCCGCCGCCTTCTTCTCCGCGGCGGCCTTGTTGGCCAGATCGGTAATGACGACCAGCTGATGGAGCTTGGGCTCCGTCGGTGGCCGGATGGTCGCCTCGCCGCCGGCGGTTTTCATGGCTGATTTGAGGTTCTCGGCCTCGGTCGGGTTCAGGCCATTGATGACACGGCAAGCCAGGTCCTGTTTTTTCGCATCCGGCGTCTGCATGCTGCGCACGATGCGCAACTTGTCGGCCTGCAACTGTCCCGCGAGCCGCTGCGGTTCGCGGTTTTCGTCGGTCGCGCCGAAATGACCCTGGGTCCAGGCAAAGAACAGCAGGTTGGCGAATACCAGCAGGAAGAAAAACAGCCGAATAGCCATGGTTTCCTAGTTTGTGTGGGCCGGCGACGCCGGCTGTAGCGCGCCGCGCTTCACATCGTGGCGCACCACGCGCTGCGGCTTGAATTCCGTGCTCAGCGCCGCGTAAGCGGCCTCCGCGGCAGCGCGATTATCCTGGCTATAGTTGCAGACGTAAAGGTCGAGCGTCACGGCGTTCAGCTCCGGCCAGGTGTGGACCGCCAGGTGCGATTCGGCCAGCACCAGGGCGCCGGTGGCGCCGGCGGCGGGGAACTGGTGGAAGGCTTCGGCCACCACCGCCAGTCCGGCATCGGCGCAGGCGCGACGGCACAGCGCGGCAAGCCGCGCGGCATCGTGCAGCAGGCGGGGATCGCCCGCGCAGGCGTGGAACTCGGCAAGGATGTGCAGGCCGTTCATAGCGAGGACGCACAGGATACGCCGAGCCGGGCCAGCGTGCGCTCGGCGGCCAGCACGCCGCGATAGTTGGCTTCCTCGAACAGCGACAGGCCGGAAACATCGGCATGGGCGAACCGGATGCCGGCCCTGTCCAGCTCGAAAACCCGGCGTGCGCCATTCCACAGGCGACCGGGCAGCGGGCGGATCATGGCGTGGGCGTGGCGGTGGATGTCGATCCGCGTCGTCAGTTCGCGAATTTCCGGGTGCGGCAGGGAGAGGTCGGCCAACACTTCTGCGGCCCAGGCATCCCGGCCCATCAAAAGTCGGCGCTGGCGGGACGCCGATTCCTCCTGCAGCGCGCGATACCAGGTGATCACGGTCGGCCCCGGCGCGTAACGCAGTTGCTGGTGGGTCGCCACCACGTAGCCCAGTGCCGGACTCTCGTGCAGCACGTTGTCCCAGGCCAGCGGCTGGCCGGCGCGGGTCTGCGGCGCTTCGCTCAATGTCAGGTTGGCGACGATCCACGGCGCATACTCGGTGCCCTTGATGGCGGCCAGCCATTCCGGTCGCGGCGCGACGAACACATGCGGTATCAGGAACAGCGGCGCGGCCCAGATCAGCTCGCGGGCAATGATGCGGATGCTGCGGTTTTCCGCAGCGAGGAAGACGTCGCAGACGGTTTCTCTTTTGCGCTGCTCGACGCGGAACACCAGTGCGTTTTGCTGCACCCGTCCCGCCGCCGCCCGCGCCAGTCCGCGCACCAGCCAGGCGTTGCCTTCCGGCGCCGTCAGCACCTGGCCGTCGCCGTCGCGGCAGGCGAAGTAGTGCAGCCCGGCCCAGGCCGAGGTCTGCGCCGCCGCCGTGCCATAGTCGTCGCGGCAGGCGTAGTCGGCGAGCCAGTGCAGGCCGGGCGCCGTGTAGCCCTCGGCCAGCAACCAGTCGCGCAGGGTGATGCGGTCCAGCGCCAGCAGTTCCGGATCGCGGCTGGACAGGGCCAGCGGCAGCGCGAAGGCGCGCCGTCCGCTCGGGTCGCGGCGTTGGCGCAGCCCGGCGACGTGATCCAGGAAGCGGGTATATTGCGCGCGCTCCGTCGCCGGCACGCCGAGCGTCGGCCACAGGCCGTCCTGCCAGTAGCCGTTGATGTAGAGCCGCTCCTGCGGTGCGTGGCACAAATACTTCTCGTCGTAGGTCGGGTGCGCAGCGTCCGGGTCGCCTTGCAGCACGCCGAGTTCGGCCAGCAGTTGGCGCGTGGCGCGCGCCTCACGCGGCGGCAGCGGCAGGTAATGCGCGCCGAGCGGATGCGCCGAAACCTCGTTCCTGCCGGCGCGCGAGTTGCCGCCCGCTTCGCTCTCCATCTCCAGCAGCAGGAAATCGTCGCAGCCGGAGCGGGCCAGTTTCCACGCTGCGGAAAGCCCGGCTATGCCGCCGCCGACGATGGCCACGGTGGTACGCCGCGTTTCCGTCGCTGCAGGGAAATCAGGCTGGCGCAGGCGATGGCCGAGGGTGTCGTTGGCGCCGGAAAGAATTCCCGGCGGCAGGGGCGGCGCAGCCTTCGAGCCGCAGGCCGCCAGGGCGGCCGCGGCGGACGTCGCTGCGAGGAAGTCGCGCCGTCGCATTACTGCGTCTGCACGCGGCCCCACTCGCGTTCGAACACGCGCACCAGATTCTGGTTGTCGAGGCGGTTGGGTTCGACGGGAACGGGGGCCATGTCGACGGGGAAGTGGAACAGTGCCGGCAACGCGTCGGGCGTGATGAAGCGCGTTGCTACCGGGATGGTCGCGGGCGGCCGGTACTCGCGCCGGCCGGCCAGGATGTAGCCCCATTCGCCGAAGCTGGGCACCAGTGCATGGTAGGGCGTGGTCTGCCAGCCGGCGGCTTGCAGCGTGGCGACCACGATCCAGAAACTCTCACGTGCGTATAGCGGCGAGGTGGCCTGCACGACGATGCGGCCGGTCTCGGCGACGTGCTGTTTGAGCAGGCGGTAGAAGGCGGTCGAGTAGAGCTTGCCGAGGCTGTGGTTGGACGGATCGGGGAAATCGGCGACGACGAAGTCGAACATCTCCGCCGAGGCTTCCAGCCATTGCAGGGCGTCGGCATTGATGATCCTGAGCTTCCTTGATGCCAGCGCGCCGCCGTTCAGCTCGGCCAGCATCGGCGATTGCGAGAACAGTTCGGTCATGCGCGGATCGAGGTCGACCAGGGTGATCTGCTCGACCTGCGGGTACTTGAGGATCTCGCGCACCGCCATGCCGTCGCCGCCGCCCAGCACCAGCACCTTGCGTGCGCCGGACAGGGTGGCCAGGCCCGGATGCACCAGCGCCTCGTGGTAGCGGTATTCGTCGCGCGAGGAAAACTGCAGGTTGTGGTTGAGGTAGAGCCGCGTTTCGTCGCGCCAGCGCGTGACGACGATGCGCTGGTAGGGGCTCGATTCGGCGTGGACGATGTCCTCGTTATAGAGGTTGGCTTCGGCCAGGCTGACGAAGCTTCCGGCGAAACCGAAGGCGATGGCGAGCAGCCCGATTACCGCGACGCATTGCGCGCGCAGCACGGCCACGGGTCCGATCTGCGCGCGGAACAGCCATAGCGCCCAGGCGGCGACCAGTGCATTGAGCAGGCCGAACAGCAGCGCGCTCCTGACCAGGCCGAGATGCGGCGCCAGCAACAGCGGGAACAGCACCGACACCGCCAGCGCACCGATGTAGTCGAAGGTGAGCACCTGCGCGACGAGGTCCTTGAAGGCCACCTCGCGCTTGAGGATGCGCATGATCAGCGGAATTTCGAGGCCGACCAGGATGCCGATCAGCAGCACGAGGCCGTAGAGCGTGAAGCGGAAGGGCCCGGCGTGCAGCGTGAACAGCAGGAACAGCAGCCCCGCCGAAAGTCCGCCGAGCAGGCCGACCAGCAACTCGATCTGGATGAAGCGCACCAGCAGGTTGCCGACGACATGCTTTGAAAGCCAGGAGCCGATGCCCATGGCGAACAGGTAGACGCCGATCACGGTGGAGAACTGCATGACCGAGTCGCCCAGCAGGTAGCTCGCCAGCGCGCCGGCGATCAGCTCGTAGGCGAGCCCGCAGGAGGCGACGATGAAAACGGAGACCAGCAGCGGGCGTTGCATTACTTGTGAAATGTGCGGGCAGCATTCGCCGAGCGCAGCGGCTGGACGTCGGCACTTTCGGAGAACAGGCTCCAGCCCAGGTACTGCCCGTAGTTGAACAGCGTGAAGGCGGCCAGGCCGAGGATCATCGCGAAGCGCGGCATCAGTCGTCGCCTCCGGAATCGCTGTCGCTGTCATCCGCACCGAAGTCGCCGCCGCTGGAAAGAAAATCCGCCTTCTTCCAGCGCTCGGCCTCGAAGGCCTGCACGCGGTAGCGGCTGAACAGCGGCAGCAGGGCGAGGAAAACCAGCAGGAAGAAGAAGTTGCTCCAGGCCGCCTGGTCGCGGATGACCTTGACGCGATCGGCCACGCTGACCGGCTTCTCGGCGGAAATCTCGGGATCGATGACGAAGTAGTAGGTGCCGGCCGGCAGGTCGCGGAACACCAGCTCGCGCGAGCGGTCGCCTTCGCTCCAGCTTTCGCCGTCGTCCACGCCATGCCAGTAGGCGACATCGCTTTGGGCGAGCCAGGCCTTGCCGCTGTTTTTCTCGACCAGGGTCATGTTGAGTCCCAGCCAGTTGTTGTCGAGATCGGTGTCGTGGCGCAGGACCAGGTTGCGGGCGGCCTTGTCGAGCCGGAAGGTCTGCGTCGTGACCGGCTCGTCGTTTGCCGGCGAGAACACCAGGCGCTGGTCGAGCAGCGTGCGGCTGCCGAGGATGAAGACCCATAGCAGCTGAGCCACGACGGCCAGCGCCAGGAACTTCCAGAAACTGCTGCAGACCTTGCGATGATTTTCCGTGCGCGGATTCGGCTGGTTCATGCCGATGCCGACCGGGGCGGGCAGCGGCTTTTTGAGTTTGAAGGCGGCAGCCACTTCCTCCGCCGCCAGGTACTCGCCGAGCGACCAGGCGGATTCGTTGCTGCTGGACTCGCGGCTCAGCATCTTCGGCGCTGCGACGAAATCGAGGGTTTCCCAGGTTTCGCCGACCTTCACCTTCCAGGTGAATTCGCCGACGACATAGCGGGTCTCGGCCGAACCCGCCGCGTAGCGTGTGTAGGTTTCGCCACCGTATGTCGCTGACGGAAAGCCGGTCTGGTAGCGCGGCGGCTTCGTGACGGGGCTGACCCAGCTCCAGTGGCCGGTCGATTCGACCAGCCAGCGAAAGCCTTCTTCAGTGTGATGCAGCAGGTATTCCTGCCAGGGATATTCGATGCCCTCCGCGATGATGACGCGTTGCTGGAAGCCAATCACGGTCCAGTCGCGGCCTCCGAATCGGCCGACGCTGCCCAGCGCAATCAGGGGCTCGATGCGTGTCGCGGCGGCGGCCTTGCGCAGGATGCGCAGGCTCTCGTCGGCGGGCTCGAGCACGCTGAGGCAGGACGGACAAACCACGCTCTGCACGGCCTTGTCGTGGATACCGATGGCGCTGCCGCAGGCCGGGCATTGCAGTGCTTTGACGACACCGGCCGGTTTCGAGGCCGGCTCGCCGCGCAGATTGGCGAAATGAAAGCTGGCGAAGGGCAGCGATTCGCCGATGAAGACCAGCGGCGGCGTTTCCGAGTAATCGATGCTGGCGAAGGCGGATTCTGCGTCGCCGGTGCTGCGCAGGTCGACCAGTTGCGCCGGGTAGCCCGCGCCGAAGGCGAAGGGCAGCTCGCCTTCGCCCGAAATGCACATCGCTTCTTCGAGATTGGTGACGATGAAATCGCGCCCCGCCAGCTTCAGCGCGTCGTTGGGCATCAGCGCGGCAAATTCCGGCAGCGTCGCGCCCGGCGCGGTGAGGAAGGAAATCAGGTATTCGCCGCCGGCATCCGACAGCCAGCCGCCGCGCTGATCGTCGAACAGCAGATGCCACTCGTTCCAGACACCCGCCGCGTAGCGCAACTGGATGCGTCCTACCACCGCGAAATGCACGCCGCGATACCGGCCCTCGCTGCCAAGCCGGAGCGGCGAGGCGTCTTCCAGCAGGTCGGCCATGCGGCCGAGGTTCTCCAGGTTGCCGCCATGGCGCACCAGCGTACTGCGGCAGAACTCGCAGACGCCATGGAAGGACGCCGACGACTTGAAGACGACCGGCGCGCCGCAGGCCGGACAGTTGGCGCTGAAGGGCATTAGACGAAAACCTTTTTAGCCACAGAGGACACAGAGATCACAGAGAAGAGCAAACCAATGGCTTTTACTCTGTGTCCTCTGTGATCTCTGTGGCAAATGGGTTTACCCAAGCCTCTTTAGCAGCTCGGCCTTCTTCGCATCGAACTCGGCTTGCGACAGCATGCCCTTGCCCACCAGCGCGTGCAGCTTTTCGATGGTGGCGACGATCTCGTCGGCCGAGACCGCCGCCGCCGCGGAAGTCGGTGCTGGCGCTACGGCGGCCGGGGCTGCCGCGGCAGGATTCAGCGCCTGCGCCATGGATGCCGCGACCTGCTGGCCGACGCCGAAGCCGACGCCGACGCCGGCGCCCAGCCCCGCCAGGCCGCCCTCGTTCTGCGCCGCCAAGGGTATGGCTTCGGCGGTCTGGAACTGGGTGTAGGCCTGCATGCCGCCCATCATGTTGACACCGATGCGCTTGTCGAGCATGGCCTGCAGCTCTTCCGGCAGCGAGATGTTCTGCACGTTGAGGCTGTCGAGCTGAAGGCCGTAGCTTTGGAACATCGGTTCCATCTTGGCTTTCAGCGCATTGCCGAACTCGACCTGATTGGAGGCCATGTCGATGAAGGCCACGCCCGATTCACCGAAGATGTCGGCGATGTGGCCGACGATGGTGTTGCGCAACTGGCCTTCGAGCTGCTCCGAACTGTAGCTGTCGAGGGTGCCCGAGATCGTGGTGTGGAAGGCCTTGGGGTCGACCAGGTGGAAGGCGTAGATGCCGAAGGCGCGCAGCCGCACCATGCCGAATTCCTTGTCGCGGATGGTCACGGGATTCGGCGTGCCCCACTTGCGGTCGATCTTCTGGCGCGTGGAAAAGAAGTAGACGTCGGACTTGAAGGGCGACTCGAACAGCTTGTCCCAGTTCTTCAGGTAGGTCAGCACCGGCAGCGTCTGCGTCGTCAGCTTGTACATGCCGGGACCGAAGACGTCGGCGATCTGGCCTTCATTGACGAATACCGCCATCTGCGATTCGCGCACCGTCAGGCTGGCGCCATGCTGGATTTCGAACTCGGCCATGGGGAAGCGCCAGGCCATGGTTTCGCCATCGTCCTCGGTCCACTGGATGATGTCGATGAACTGTTTCTTGATGAAGTCCATGAGTGCCATGAGAGTCTCCCTTCGAGTTTTAATAAGTCATGCAGGCTGCATTGATGAGGCCGACGGTGAGCGACAGCGCAGCGACGAAAGTCGCCGGCGCCACGCGTCCGGCGGCGATGTTTTCCTGCAGCGTCGGCAGCGCCAGGCGCGCCACGCCCCAGGCCAGCAGTTGCACGATGCCGGCAATGACGCCCCATACCGCCAGGTCCGCCAGGGTGTCGCTGTGGGCGATGACATTGGCAATCGGCATGGCGAAGCCGAGCACGGCGCCGGAAAGGGAAATCGCGGCCGCGGTATTGTTGGCACGAATCAGGTTTATTTCGTCGTAGGGCGTGACGTAGAGATAGATCGCGACGAAGGCGACCAGCAGCACGATGGCGGTGCCAAGGTAGGCGAGAAAGTTCGGCAGCGTGGCAAGAAAGTGGGCGGGCATGGCGGGACTCCAATCGGTATGGCATTGTCTGCCAGGACCGGGCCGTCGGCAAGAGCCGGGCCGGCGCCGGCCGTACGCAAGGAATCGCTGCCGCGGGTCAGCGCTGATAGTGTGGCGCGGCGAGCGATCCCGATATTCGAAGGTTCACCGTGCGGCGCACACCGCCGGATTTGGCCTCGACGGCAAGGCGACCGCTGGCGTTGCGACCGGCGTCGAAGCTCAGCGAACCCGTGGCTTTGAGTTCCAGTGCGGCGAGCTTGAGGTCCGACAATTCGATGCGCCCGGAGTCCATCAAGAATTCGCCAGTCAAGGATTCAAAGCGGGACTGTTCGCCCTGGCCGCGGTCTTGGAGCACCTTGTCGAGATCTATGCCGCCCAGCGAACCGCGGCTGATACTGAAACTGCCGCTTAACTTGGGACGGGAAAACAGTTCGCCGAGTTTCCCGGATTCGGCGAACAGCAGGGCATTCCCGGCGACACTGCCTTCCTGGAACCAGGTCGGTGCGAGCTTGGCGGCATCCACGCGCTTGCCTTCGAGTTTGGCGTTGACTCGCCAGCCGTCCTGCCAGCCGAGTTTGCCGCTGCCGGTGAGGTCGCCGGAGGGCAGAGCCGCGGAAAATTCCGTGATCTGCAGCCCGTCTGCCGCCAGGTCACCCTTGAGCGTGACATCCGTCATCTGCAGGGCGGGGCCGACCAGCCAGCGTGCTTGTGCTGCGCTGAGCGTGAGGTGCCATTTATCTTCCCGGTTCATGACCAGACTGAGCTTTCCCGCTTCGGGGTTTTCGCCCTGACCGGAGATTTTCGTCAAGCGTCCGTCGTCGAACGTGGCGCGAATATCGAGCGCGGGCATGTTCTTTTGATCGGTGTCGAGAGTCAGGCCGCTCACCCGAACTTCGCCGGACTTTAGTAGTGAGCCGTCGACGGCCTGTTCCAGCAGCTTCAGGGCCATCGCAGGCGGCAACCGGGGCGCCTCGAGATGAATCGATTCGAAGCGCAGCGGCGCGCCGAATACGCCAAACACGGACATGCCGACCCTGACCCGCGCGATCTTCGCCGTTTGCTCATCGGCACCGACCGTGACATCGTTCATCAGCCATTGCGGCCCCGCAAGAACACCAAGCTTGGTGCTGCCCACTTTTACGGGAACGCCGAACATCTTGGTCGCAGCCGTTTCGAACTCGGTCCGCTTGCCGTCGAAGGAAAGGACCTGGAGCAGCAGCATGACTACCCCCACCGGCAACAGCAGGCCAATAACCAGCGGCAGGATCATGCGGCGCCGTTTTTCGCTTCTCTGGCGCATGCGCTCCCTGATGGCCTCGCGGTCACGCTCCTCCTGCTCGAGCCGGGCCTTTTCCTCGGCCTCGAGCCTGGCTTTTTCCTCGGCCTTGCGGCGGGCCTTTTCCTCGGCCTCGCGGCGAACGCGTTCTTCCTCCTCGCGCCTGGCCTTTTCTTCGGCTTCCCGTCTGGCCTTTTCTTCGGCTTCCAGCCTGGCTTTTTCCTCGGCCTCGCGGCGGGCCTTTTCCTCGATCTCGCGGCGGACTTTTTCTTCGGCATCACGCCGGGCTTTTTCTTCGGCCTCGATCCTGGCTTTTTTCTCGGCTTCGATCCTGGCCT
>CAZYTN010000004.1:0-33194 GCA_964650115.1 uncultured Sulfuritalea sp. | reverse complement strand
CCGGCACCAGCAACAGGTTGCGCGCCTCGGGACAGATCTTCTCGATGGCCGACATCGCGGCCTGCACGCACAGCGGCAGGAAGGCCGGATTGAGGTTGTTGAAGCCGCCGGGAAACAGGTTGGTGTCAACGGGCGCCAGCTTGAAGCCGGCATTGCGCAGGTCGACCGAGCTGTAAAACGGCGGTGTGTGTTCGAGCCACTGCGTGCGCAGCCAGCGCTCGACCGTGGTGTCGTTGTCGAGGATGCGCCGCTCGAGTTCGAGCAGCGGACCGGTCAAGGCGGTGGTGAGATGTGGAACCATGGGTCAGCGGATGGCGACGCGTGAATGCATTGCAGTAGGCCAGAGGTCACCCGACGGTGAGTGCCGGGTTGATTTGAATGTCTCAGATGTGCCCACTGCGGACATGGTGGTTGTTCCATTGCGGAGGTTCAAGAGCGATTGGTCGCAGGCACAGGTAGTCGTATTGGTTCATCGGATTCCCATTGATATAGCTGTAGATATTCGACCTAGTGGTCGTAGTTGTATCTGTCAAATCCGAGGCCGCCCGATCACCAATCGGAGCGTCGTTCCTATAGTCGGATGGTCGCATGGTCGTAGGCATACCGCCACAAATCGTAGCCATGGATTCCATGGTCTCGAACATCATGGTCATACCCATACCGAACCATCTGGACTCATCGACCTCGCGCAAATGCTCCTGCATCATGCCAGCAGTCAAACGAAAGACAATCTCGACCGGCAGGTATCAGCCATCCAGCGACCGATGCCACAAAGGGCGTCTCTTATGCTCATGCGGCCTTCAGCGCCTCAATATGGTTGTAGCTGCCGCGCTGCTCAAGCTCCCACAAATCGAGAGTCTGCTGCATGCGTAGCCAGATTTCAGGACCATTCCCCAGAAGTCGACCCAGGCGCATGGCCATGTCCGGCGTCACAGGGCGCTTCTCATGAATCACGTCGGACACGGTCAGCCGGGAGACGCCGAGGCGATCGGCAAAATCCTTCTGCGTCATGCGAAGCTGCGGCAAGACGTCTTCGCGCAAGATGGCGCCGGGGTGCGTCGGACGGCGCCTGCGATCTCGTAGAGACTTGGCCATCAGTGATAATCCTCCAGGTTGACCACGATCACGTCTTCACCGTCGAAGCGAAACGTGATACGCCAATTGCCTGACACTGTCATGGCCCATTCGCCCTTCCGTTCGCCCTTCAGCGGATGAAGAAACATGCCCGGAATGCTTAACTGCTCGGGGCTGCTCGCTTCGTCCAGAAGGCTGAGGATTCGCCCAACACGGCTGCCATGCTGCGCCTGGATACCACGGGGATCACTCTTGCGAAAGAAGCGCTCGAGGCCTTTGTGCCGGAAGCTCTTGATCATGCTGCGCAGTGTAATTTAAGAAATTACATAATGCAAGACATTGGATTACACATCGCCACCAAATGGCGCCGCTTCCAAATTCAATGGGATGCTTGGCTCGACCATCCGCTGGCCGCCAGCGGTCAAGCGACAGCCAGCGATAAGTTTCCGACCGGCTCTGATGATAGCCATACCCTGTTTCGGCGTTTTGATCCAAGGCTTGCTCTTATTCTGGAAGCTCAGGCGGCGATGATGAAGCCCGGCAACCTGGATGCCTTCACATCAAAGGTCGCTGTGGCCCGACATCCCAATCTTCGGTTCCGGGCGCCGATAAGGCAATCGGCAAAATCGGCTGCGCTGTCCTTCCAGACAAAAATGGCTTGCTCTACTGCCGGTTCATCCTCGAATTGCACATCGGTCGAATCCAGCAAGCCCGAGATGGCTTCGATGATCTGATTCTTCGGCACGACATATCGGCTGCGCAGCACCCATTCGGTTTCCAGGAGAACCAGCTGGCTCACGAATACGCGGCGGCCTGCCGCTGCTTCACGCTTGATCAGCCGACGCGCTTTCTCGAACTGAATGTCGTCGTCCCGAACCAGAAAGCGAACGAGGACGTTGGTATCGATGCCGAGCATCAGGGCGATAGCTGTTCAACAGGAACAGACTTGCGGCCCTTCTTGTGCAGCATGCCGGCAAGCTCGGTAACGCTCTTGCTCTTGACGCGCATGACCACGGTGGAGTCATGCATCAAGGTGAAGGTCATCCGGTCGCCGGGTTTCATGCCCAGACTATCCCGGATTTCCTTGGGAATTGTGGTCTGGCCCTTGCTGGTGAGTGTGGCATCGGTTGGCATCGCAAACTCCTTTTTTCCTTACCGATGTAATTATAGTAAGGATTAAAAGAAATGGCAATTGCCGGTGGCTTGCTTTCCGAGACTTACACCAGGCCCTTGACCGCGAATTCGGCAAAGGCCTCGGGCAGCAGGGCCTGTTCCAGGCTGCGCTGGGAGAACAGGAAGCGGCCGTCGCAGACGAAACCGAGTTCGTGCCAGTCTACGTCGTTGAGCATTTCGGTCAGGCGCTGGAGGTCGGCGGCGTTCAGCTTCGTGCGATGCGGGAACAGGGCCATTACGGCGCCGTCGTAGTTCTTGCAGGGATGCAGGAAGAAGGGGCGCAGATTGCGCGTCTTGTTGTTGACGTAGATGCGCGGCGCATCGGAAACATGGTGGCGACGCCCCCATTTCCACCAGTTATTCTCGTCGAAGCGCGTCACGCGCCGCGCCAGCAGGCGTTCCTTGAACTGTTCCAGCCAAGGCAGCGGACCTTCGCGGTCGAGGTAGATCATGCGCCGGGTGGCGCCGGACTGCGCGGTCTTCGAGCAGACGAACTCGGCGTTGGCGAATTCCTGGTTGCTGAAAATATCGTCGGCACCGGACACGGCGCCGACCTTGACGGCGAACACGCTGGCCAGCGGCAGGCTGTAGATGCCGCGGGTGAACATCAGCTGCCCGCCGGACAGCGCCATGCGCCGCCCATCGTTCAGGCGGTGGCTGGCGTTGCCCTTCTCGAAGCGCCAGATGGCGCAGTTGGGCGCGGCACCGGAGAAGATTTTGGCGTCGCCGAGATCCTCGAAATCGGTGATGGTGCCCTGGTCGAAGAGCCAGGTGTTGAGCCGCCCGGCGCCGGTGGCCTTGAGAAAGTCGCGCGGCGTGATGAGGATCAGTTCGCCGCCCGGCTGCAGGTGCCGCACGCACTTCTCGATGAAGTGCAAGTAGAGGTTGGCGTGGCCGTCGAGCAGGCCGGGGCCGAGGCGCACCGCGGTTTCCGGCAGGATGTCGCGCGCCTTGACGTAGGGCGGATTGCCGATGACGGTGGCAAACTTCTCGCTCGCGGGGTAAGCGAAGAAGTCGAGGTTGAGCGCCCCTTGAGGACAATGGGCGGCATCGATCTCGATTGCCACGCAGCCCGGGAGCCGCATCGAAAACGCGCCGTCGCCGCAGGCCGGATCGAGCGCCCGGCCCTGGTTGCGGCGCAAAGCCAGCATGCGCTCGACGATCGCGGACGGCGTAAACACCTGCCCGTAACGGGCAATGTCAAGAGTCGGCGCTGGCGCCACGGCGCTTGAAAGAAATCCCGGCACGGGGCCGGGATTGTCGGCTTGGTTGGCAGCGATCAGAACGTGCCTATCACCCACATCGGTACGCGCACACCGGAATCGAGCGATCCGGCCTGACGCACCCAGGTGCCCTCACCCGTGTTGTCGACCAGGAAGTAAGGCACGCCGTGCGGCGGTGTGACCCTGAGCATGTAGAGCTTGCCGCTAACGCGGTATTCCTCGACCTTGTCTTCGCCGCGCCGGGTGATGGTGACCTGCGGCTCCAGCTCCTCGTTCAGGCTGCCTGCCGGCGGCGGCGGCGGCTCGGGGATGGGCTCCAGCTTCGGCGGCTGGGTCTGCGCGGCAACATTCAGCGCAAGGGCGGAAAACAGAATAACGATAGTGCGGCGCATGGCGTGTCCTTCAGGAATTCCGCATAGTTTATCAAAGGTTAAGCAGCAATTCGTGCTCTTCCGGCAAGGGACCGAAGCCGCGCGTTTCGTAATGGTCGAAAATCGCCGCCACCACGCGTTCCGGTTCGTCGATGATCTGCAGCAGATCAATGTCTTCGGCGTCGATCATTTTTTCCGCGACCAGTCGGTCACGGAACCAGTCGAGCATGCCGGCCCAGAACTCGGTGCCGACCAGGATCAGCGGAATGCGCGGGGTCTTGCCGGTCTGGATCAGGGTCAGGGCTTCCAGCAGCTCGTCGAGCGTGCCGAAACCACCGGGCATGACCACGTAGGCGGCAGCCACCTTGACGAACATGTACTTGCGGGCGAAGAAGTGGCGGAAGCTCTGCGAGATGTCCTGGTAGTGATTGGCCTGCTGCTCGTGCGGCAACTGGATGTTAAGCCCGATGGACATGCTCTTGCCTTCGAAAGCGCCCTTGTTGGCCGCCTCCATGACGCCGGGACCGCCGCCGGAGACCACCGAAAAGCCCGCATCGGAGAGCTGCCGGGCGATTTGCTCGGTGAGCTGGTAGTAGCGTGAATCGGGCGCCACGCGCGCGCTGCCGAAGATCGACACGGCCGGCCGGATCGCGGCCAGGCGCTCGGTCGCCTCGACGAACTCTGACATAATGCCGAACACCCGCCAGGCTTCGCGGGCGCTGGTCGCGGCCTGCCGGGCAGGGGCCGGCTCAAAGTCCCTGGCTCCCTTCGCCAGGTTCTTGGGTAATTTGTCCTTCTCATTCATATAGCATCACTCCTCCATGCCCACGCTTTTGCTCGTCGACGGCTCGTCCTATCTTTACCGCGCATTTCACGCCCTGCCCGATCTGCGCAATGCCGCCGGCGAACCTACGGGCGCGATCCGTGGCGTGCTGTCCATGCTGCGCGTGCTCGAAACCGACTATAAGTCAGATTATCGCGCCGTGGTGTTCGATGCCAAGGGCAAGACCTTCCGCGACGACTGGTATCCCGCCTACAAGGCCCATCGTCCCTCGATGCCCGAGGATCTGGCGGCGCAGATCGAACCGCTGCACCAATGCATCCGTGCCGCCGGCTGGCCGCTGCTGATGGTCGACGGCGTCGAGGCCGACGACGTGATCGGCACCCTGTCGCGGCAGGCGACGGATGCCGGCATCGACTGCGTGATTTCCACCGGCGACAAGGACCTCACGCAACTGGTGAACAAGCACGTCCGGCTGGTCAATACCATGAGCAACGAAGTGCTCGACGAGGCCGGCGTCAAGGCCAAGTTCGGCGTGCCGCCGGAGCGCATCATCGATTACCTGGCACTGGTGGGCGACACCTCGGACGGCATCCCCGGCGTGCCCAAGGTGGGGCCGAAGACCGCCGTGAAATGGCTCGACGCCTGGGGCTCGCTCGATGCCATCGTCGCCCATGCCGGCGAAATCGGCGGCACTGTCGGCGAGAACCTGAGAAGGCACCTCGATTTCCTGCCGCTGGGCGTCAAGCTCGTTACCGTCGTCTGCGATGTACCGCTGCCGCAGGCGGTGACCGATCTCGCGCCGCAAATACCGGACAAGGAGACGCTTGGGGGCTTGTATGCGCGGCTGGAATTCAAGGGCTGGCTGCGCGAGCTGGGCGGCGAGGCGTCGCCACCGTCTGCCACCCGACCGCGAAACACCGTGCCGCCAGCGCCGACTTCCGCAGCGCCGACGATCGAACCCGACCGCAGTGCCTACGAATGCATCCTCGACGCGACGCAGCTCGACACCTGGCTGGCGCGCCTGGATGCCGCGCGGCTGGTTTCGCTGGATACCGAAACCACCGACCTCGACCCGATGCAGGCGCGGCTGGCGGGCATTTCCTTCGCCATCGAGGACGGGCATGCTGCCTATCTGCCGCTCGGCCACCACTACGCCGGCGCGCCGGCGCAGCTGCCGCTGGCCGGGACGCTGGAAAAGCTGCGCCCGTGGCTGGAATCGCCGCACAAGGCCAAGCTCGGCCAGCACCTCAAGTACGACCGCCACGTCTTCGCCAACCACGGTATTCAATTGCGCGGCATCGTCGAGGACACGCTGCTGCAGTCCTACGTGCTCGAATCGGACAAGACGCACGACCTCGGCGCGCTCGCGGCGCGCCATTGCGGATTGGCGACCATCAGCTACGACGCCGTCACCGGCAAGGGCGCCAACCGGATTTCCTTCGCCCAGGTCGAGGTCGCGCGCGCCGCCGAATATGCCGCCGAAGATGCCGACGTCACGCTGCGCGTGCATCAGGCGCTGCGCCCGCAACTCGCCGCCGAGCCGCAACTGGAAATCCTCTACCGTGAACTGGAATTGCCGATCGCCGAGGTGCTGTTCAGGATCGAGCGCAACGGCGTGCTGATCGACGCCGCGACCCTGGCGCAGCAAAGCGATGAACTCGGGCGCAGGATCATGGCCCTCGAAGCCGAGGCGCAAGCGCTTGCCGGCCAGCCCTTCAACCTGAATTCGCCCAAGCAGCTGGCCGAAATCCTGTTCAACCAGCAGGGCCTGCCGGTGGTCAAGAAAACGCCTTCGGGCGGGCCCTCGACTGACGAGGAAGTGCTGGAAAAGCTGGCCGAGGACTACCCGCTGCCGAAGAAGATCCTCGAACACCGCAGTTTCGCCAAGCTGAAGAACACCTACACCGACAAGCTGCCAAAGATGATCAACCCGGCCACCGGCCGCGTGCACACCAGCTTCGGCCAGGCCACCGCGGTCACCGGGCGGCTGGCCTCGACCGACCCCAACCTGCAGAACATCCCGATCCGCACCGCGGAAGGCCGCCGCATCCGCTCCGCCTTCGTCGCGCCGGAACATCGCCGTATCGTCAGCGCCGACTATTCGCAGGTCGAGCTGCGCATCATGGCCCACCTCTCCGACGATCCGCGCCTGCTGGAGGCCTTCGCCCAGGGCGAGGACGTGCATCGCGCCACGGCAGCCGAGGTCTTCGGCCTGACGCCGATCGAAGTCACCAGCGAGCAGCGTCGCGCCGCCAAGGCGATCAACTTCGGCCTGATCTACGGCATGAGCGCCTTCGGCCTGGCCAAGCAGATCGGCGTGGACCGCACGGCGGCGGCGGCCTACATGGACCGCTACTTTGCGCGCTATCCCGGCGTCGCCCGCTACATGGAGGAAACCCGCGCCGGCGCCCGCGACAAGGGCTATGTCGAAACCGTGTTCGGCCGCCGCCTGTGGCTGCCGGAAATCAAGTCGTCGAATGCCGGCCGCCGCCAGGGCGCCGAGCGCGCCGCGATCAACGCGCCGATGCAGGGCACCGCCGCCGACCTGATCAAGCGCGCCATGCTCGCCGCGCAGGACTGGCTCGACGCACAAAGGCTGCACTCCCTGCTGATCCTGCAGGTGCATGACGAACTGGTGCTGGAAGTACCGGATGAGGAGCTTGAACTGGTGCGCGAGGCATTGCCGAAGCTGATGGGCGGAATTGCAAAACTCAAGGTACCGCTGCTGGTGGAGGTCGGAGTCGGCGCCAACTGGGACGCAGCACACTGAGAGCTTGTGAATATCCCACCAGGGGATACCGTCTCCGGTCAGGCACGGGGACATAAAGCACATTCAGTTCGGAAGCTTGTTGCTTGACCTGATTACGTTTTTCCCGGAAACTTGCCGCCATGAATGTTTCCCTCGATTCCCTTGAGCGCAAGGTCGAACAGATAGTCGCCGTCTGCGCCAGTCTGCGTGACGAGAATCAGGCCCTGCGCGCCCACGTCGCCGGCCTCGAGGCCGATAAAGCTGCGTTGGCGAAGAAGGTCGACCTTGCGTGCGAACGCCTTGAGGGCCTGATGGCGCGGCTACCCGACGAATGAGCAAGACCATCGAAGTAAAGCTGCTGGGCAAGGAATATCGCGTTGCCTGCGAACCGGCCGAGCGCGAGGCGCTGCAGGCTGCCGTTGCCTTTCTCGACGGCAAATTCAAGGAAGCCGGCGACAAGTTGCCCAACAGCGCACCCAGCGGTGCGCGCGGCAGCGGCGAACGCGTCGCGGTGATGGTGGCCTTGAACCTGGCCCACGAATTGCTCGCCGCGAAAAACACTCCGGCAAATGTTGCGATGGCGCTTGAAAGCGAATCGATTCAGCGTAGAATAAATTTCATCGAAGCCAAGCTCGACGAATCGCTGGCGCAGCACGAGCAGTTGTTTTAAACGGCGCCCGCGCCTGATTCGCAAATGAGTTGCCTGGCTTCAAGGAGTTTCCCCTGCGGTGTTCGCCAAGGCCATACATTCCTTGAACCAATATCCATGGCACCGGCCGCAGCCCAAAGACGCCGCTGTTGTGATCGCTCCCAGTGAGCGAACCTGAAGCGGCAGGAAAGTGGCCTCTCTGAACCCAAGTTCAGGATGCCGGCCAAACGGCACTCGCGGGGGAACGAATTGCAGGGCGCGGAGTATTCCGCGCCCTGTTTTGTTTCGGGGGAACGCAATGACCCGCTATTGGCTGATGAAGACGGAACCCGCTGTCGTCGGCATCGACGACGTGCTGGCGATGCCGCAGCAAACCGTCGACTGGTGGGGCGTGCGCAACTACCAGGCGCGCAATTTCATGCGCGACCAGATGAAGGTCGGCGACGGCGTGCTGTTCTACCACTCGTCCTGCGCCGAGCCTGGCATCGCCGGGCTGGCCGAAGTGGCGCAACTGGCCTACCCCGACCGCACCCAGTTCGATCCGCAATGCCCCTACTACGACCCGAAATCGACGCCGGAAAATCCGCGCTGGGTCAATGTCGATGTGCGCGTGGTGAAGAAAACCCGGCTGGTCGGCCTCGACGAATTGCGCGCCCATGCCGAGCTGGCCCACATGCGCGTCCTGCAGCGCGGCAACCGCCTTTCGATCACGCCGGTCGATCCGGCGGAATGGAAGTTCATCACCGGGAAGCTGATCGGGAAAAAAGCCAAGTGAGCATCTGGTGGCTGGGCTATCCGCTGCTCGGCGCCTTCGCCGGCTTCGTCGCCGGCCTGTTCGGCGTCGGCGGCGGGCTGACCATCGTTCCCCTGCTGCTGATGCTGTTCACCGCGCAGGCCTTCCCGGTCGAACACGGCATGCATCTGGCGCTGGGCACCTCGATGGCAACCATCGTGCTCACCTCGATGTCCAGCATGCGCGCCCATCACCAACACGGCGCAGTGCGCTGGGACATCGTCAAGGTCTTCGCCCCCGGCCTGATGGCGGGAACCTTCGGCGGATCCCTGATCGCCGCGGCAATCCCGACGCGACCGCTCGCCGTGGTATTCACGACCATCGTCTTCTACGCCTCGGCCAGCATGCTGATAGACCGCAGGCCCAAGCCCTCGCGCCAATTGCCAGGCAACGCCGGAATGCTGGCGGTCGGCTCCGGCATCGGCGTCGTTTCCAGCCTGGTTGCCGCCGGCGGCGGCTTTCTTTCGATTCCCTTCATGGTGTTCTGCAACGTCGCCATCCACCATGCGGTCGGCACCTCGGCGGCGCTCGGCTTTCCGATCGCGGTGGCCGGCGCGATCGGCTACATCGCCAGCGGCTACGATGCTGCCGGCCTGCCGCCCTGGTCTTTCGGCTACATCTACCTGCCCGCCTTGGTCGGCGTGGTCGTGTTGAGCATGCTCTTCGCGCCGCTGGGCGCGCGCACCGCGCATGCACTGCCGGTCAAGCAACTTAAGCGCGGCTTCGGTGTTTTTCTGGCGCTGCTCGCATTGCAGATGGCATATCGCCTGCTGCGATGATGCCCCGATATCCAGATTAAATTTGCGTGAAACCGGATAACAAAATTTATTCTCCGTTGCTGCACTGCAATAGGTTCGCGGCGCGGATTGTTGCGGCACAATCTGCTGCTTCGCCCGCGCATGGCGAAGTCCTATAAAAGACGAATAACAGTCGCATGCAAGCCCCCAGGAGATTCCATGTCTGACCCCGTCACACTACAAACACTGCTGTCCGCCGGCGCCGATGCCGCCGCGGCCATCGGTGCGCCTGCGCGCAAACCGCTGAGCCACGGCGAACTGCGCGCGCTGATTGCGCGCACCGTCGCCAGCCTCAACACGCTGGGCGCAGGGCGCAATGACCGCGTCGCCATCGTGCTGCCCAACGGCCCGGAAATGGCGGCCTGCTTTCTCGCCGTCGCCAGCGCTGCCGCCTCGGCGCCGCTGAACCCCGGCTACCGCGAAGAGGAGTTCGAGTTCTATATCGGCGACCTCAACGCCAAGCTGCTGATCGTCATGCGCGGCGTCGATACGCCCGCCCGTGCCGCCGCCAAAACACTTGGGGTGCCCATCGTCGAACTGGTGCCGGATGCGGGCGCCGGCGCCGGCAGCTTCACCCTCGAAGCCACGGCGACCCCCGCCGCGCCTGCCCCAGTGGGCGGCTTTGCCCGGCCCGATGACGTGGCCATGGTGCTGCACACCTCGGGCACGACCTCGCGGCCGAAAATCGTGCCGCTGTCGCAAAAGAACCTCTGCGCCTCGGCGCACCACATTCGCCAGTCCCTGGCCTTCACGGCCAAAGATCGCGGCCTCAACATCATGCCGCTGTTCCACATCCACGGCCTCATTGCCGGGGTACTGGCGCCGCTGTCGGCCGGCTCCGAGGTGTTCTGCTCACCCGGCTTCGACGCGCTGAAGTTCTTCGGCTGGATGGACGAATGCCATCCGACCTGGTACACCGCCGTGCCGACCATGCACCAGACCATCCTGACCCGCGCCGGGCGCAACAAGGACATCATCGCGAAGAATCCGCTGCGCTTCCTGCGTTCCTCGTCATCGTCGATTCCGCCGCAGGCGATCGCGGAACTGGAGGCCGTGTTCGGCGCGCCGCTGATCGAGGCTTACGGCATGACCGAGGCGACCCACCAGATGGCAAGCAACCCGTTGCCGCCGGCCACCCGCAAACCGGGCTCGGTCGGCCTCGCCGCCGGACCGGAAGTCGAAATCATGGACGAAGACGGCAACATCCTGCCGCCCGACACCCGCGGCGAGATCGTGATCCGCGGCCCCAACGTCACCACCGGCTACGAGAACAATCCGCAGGCGAATGCCGAGGGCTTCACCAGGGGCTGGTTCCGCACCGGCGACCAGGGCGTCAAGGATGCCGAGGGCTATGTCTCGCTGACGGGTCGCCTGAAGGAGATCATCAATCGCGGCGGCGAAAAGATTTCGCCGCGCGAGATCGACGAAGTCATCATGGATCATCCCGCCGTGGCGCAAGTGGTCTGCTTCGCCGTGCCGCATCCCAAGCTCGGCGAGGAAGTCGGCGCCGCGGTGGTGCTGAAGGAAGGCGCCACTGCCACCGAGAAGGACATCCAGGCTTTCGTCGCCATCCATGTCGCCGATTTCAAGGTGCCCAGGAAGATACTGATCCTGCCCGAAATTCCCAAGGGCGCGACCGGCAAACTGCAGCGCATCGGCTTGGCGCAGAAGCTCGGCCTGGCCTGAACACACCGCCATTTACCCGCAAACAATTACCCAAACATTCAACCCTGAGGACCATGCCATGAAACTTAGCAAGATCGCTTTTGCACTGGGCGCCAGTCTCGCCTTTTTTGCCGCTTCCGCCGCCCATGCCTGGGAACCGACCAAACCCGTTGAATTCATAGTGCCAGCCGGCACCGGCGGCGGCGCCGACCAGATGGCGCGCTTCCTGCAAGGCGTAATCGCCAAGCACAAGCTGATGAATCAGCCGCTGGTCGTGGTCAACAAGTCGGGCGGTGCCGGTGCGGAGGGTTTCCTCCAGGTCAAGGGCGCCAAGGGCGATCCGCACAAGATCATCATCACGCTTTCCAACCTGTTCACCACCCCGCTCGCCACCGCCGTGCCGTTCAACTGGCGCGACCTGACGCCGGTCAGCATGCTGGCGCTCGATGAGTTCGTGCTCTGGGTCAATGCCGACTCGCCCTACAAGACCGCCAAGGATTACCTTGCCGCAATCAAGGCCGGCCCCGACAACAAGTTCAAGATGGCCGGCACCGGCTCCAAGCAGGAGGACCACATCATCACCGTGTTGATGGAGAAGGCTGCGGGCAAGAAGATCACCTACATCCCCTTCAAGGGCGGCGGTGACGTTGCCGTGCAACTCGTCGGCAAGCATGTCGACTCCACGGTCAACAACCCGATCGAAGCCGAGGCCCACTGGCGCGGTGGCAAACTGCGCGCACTGTGCGTAATGGATGCCCAGCCCCTGCCTTACAAGACCAAGGTGACGGCACAGCAATCCTGGGCCGACATTCCCACCTGCAAGTCCGCCGGCATCGACACCGAGTACCTGATGCTGCGCGGCATCTTCATGCCGCCCGAGATAGCGCCGGATCAGGTCAATTACTACGTGAGCGTGTTCAAGAAGGTGCGCGAACTGCCCGAGTGGAAGGAATTCATGGAGAGGGGCGCATTCAACCAGACCTTCATGACCGGCAAGGAGTATGCCGACTGGGTGGCGAAGACCGAGGCGCAGCACGTGCGCCTGATGAAGGATGCCGGCTTCATCGCCAGGTAAGTTCATGAATCGGGAAACCGGCGGTGCCGGCGCCGATGCCGGCCTGAGGCGGCGCGGACCGGAGGCCGGAGTGGCGCTGCTGCTCATGACCGCCGGCCTGGTGGTGATCCAGGACAGCCTGCGGGTGGGCATCGAGTGGGCCGACGACGGCCCGCGCGCCGGCTATTTCCCGTTCTACATCGGCTGCATTCTCGTCCTGTCATCGGCGTGGACCCTGGCGCGCGCGCTGCTCGGCTGGCGTCAGGACGCCAGCATTTTTTCGCAGTGGAGCGAACTGCGCGACGTTGGCGCCATGCTCGGGCCGCTGACGGTATTCGTCGCCGCGGTGCCCTTTCTCGGACTCTACCTGCCCGGCGCTCTGCTGATCGGCTACTTCATGCGCCGTCACGGCAGCTCCGGCTGGCTGTCGGTGGTTTCGGTGTCCGCGGGCGTGCCGCTGATGTTTTTCCTTGTCTTCGAACGCTGGTTCCTGGTGCCGCTGGCCAAGGGTCCCGTGGAAGCCTGGCTGGGGTTCTAGGGCGTGGATGAAATCAACAGCCTGGTGCAGGGCTTCGGCGTCGCGCTGACCCTGCCCAATCTGGGCTTCATGATGGTCGGCCTGCTGCTCGGCATCCTGATCGGCGTGCTGCCCGGACTGGGCGGCGCCAACGGCGTGGCGATCCTGCTGCCGCTGACCTTCTCGATGAACCCGACCTCGGCCATCATCATGCTCTCCTGCATCTATTGGGGCGCATTGTTCGGCGGCGCGATCACCTCGATCCTGTTCAACATCCCCGGCGAGCCCTGGTCGGTGGCGACCACCTTCGACGGCTACCCGATGGCCCAGCAAGGGCGCGCGGCCGAGGCGCTCACCGCCGCCTTCACCTCGTCTTTCGTCGGCGCGCTGTTCGCCGTGATGGCCATCACCTTCCTCGCGCCGCTGCTGGCAAAGTTTGCGCTGGAGTTCGGCCCGCCGGAGTTCTTTGCAGTGCAGATGCTGACCTTCTGCAGCTTCGTCGGCATGAGCAAGGAGCCGCCGATGAAAACGCTGGCGGCGATGATGCTCGGCTTTGCCCTCGCCGCGGCAGGCATGGATACCGTGACCGGGCAGTTGCGCATGACCTTCGGCTTCACCGAAATGCTCAAGGGCTTCGACTTCCTGATCGCGGTGATCGGCCTCTTCGGCATCGGCGAGATCCTCACCACCATGGAAGAGGGCCTGGCCTTCAAGGGCAAATCGGCCAGGATCAACTTCAAGATCGTCTGGCAGACCTGGGGGCAGTTGTTCCGGTACTGGCGCACCTTCGTCCGCTCGGTGCTGATCGGCTGCTGGATGGGCATCACGCCCGGCGGTGCGACGCCGGCTTCGTTCATGGGCTACGGCATGGCACGGCGCGGCGCCAAGGACAAGGACTCCTTCGGCAAGGGCAATATCGAGGGCGTGATCGCCCCCGAGACCGCGGCACATGCCGCCGGCACCGCCGCCCTGCTGCCGATGCTGACGCTGGGCATCCCCGGTTCGCCGACGGCGGCAGTGCTGCTCGGCGGCCTGCTGATCTGGGGCCTGCAGCCCGGACCGCTGCTCTTCGTCGAGCAGAAGGACTTCGTCTGGGGCCTGATCGCCAGCATGTACCTCGGCAACATCGTCGGCCTCTTCGTGGTGCTCACCACCGTGCCGTGGTGGGCGGCGATCCTGCGCATCCCCTTCCCGGTGATCGCCCCGGTGATCATCTTCATTTGCGCCGTCGGCGCCTACACGGTGCACAGCTCGGTGTTCGACGTGGTGACGATGCTGGTGTTCGGCGTCTTCGGCTACTTCTTCAAGAAGCTGCGTTACCCGCTGGCGCCGCTGGTGCTGGCGCTGGTGCTGGGCGACATGGCTGAATCTTCCTTCCGCCAGTCCATGCTGCTGTCGCAGGGCGAGGTCAACATCTTTTTCTCCAACTGGCTGGTCGGCAGCCTGATGGCGGTGTCCATCTTCCTGCTGCTGGTGCCGATGTGGGGCGGCCTCAAGAGCCTGCTGCGCCAGCGCGAAGCCGGCGCACAGCTGGGTCGAAAGGGAGCAAGCCAATGAAGATCGCCATCGTCGGTGCCGGGGCCATTGGCGGCTACCTCGGCGCCCGCCTGTCCCTGGCCGGGGAAGACGTCACCTGCATCGCACGCGGGCCAAATCTCGCCGCGATCCGGGCCAACGGACTCCGGCTGATCGAGGAAGACGGCAGCGAGCGCCACGCCGCCAGCGTTAGCGGTGCCAGCATGGCCGAAGCCGGCGTCCAGGATGTCGTGCTGCTGACCCTCAAGGCGCACCAGGTGAAAGACGTACTACCCGACATGCGCAGCCTGTTCGGCCCGGATACCGTGGTGGTGACGATGCAGAACGGCATCCCCTGGTGGTACTTCCACAAGCTGGCCTGCCCCTGGCAGGGACAGGCCGTCGCCTCGGTCGATCCCGACGGCACGGTCGCCGCCAATATCGAGGTCGAGCGCGTCATCGGCAGCGTGGTTTATCCCGCCTCGGAACTGGTGGCGCCGGGCGTGATCAAGGTCATCGAGGGTAACCGCTTCACGCTGGGCGAACTCGACGGAACCAAAACTCCGCGCCTCGAAGTGCTGGCGCAGACGCTGATCCGCGCCGGCTTCAAGACGCCGATATCCACCGACATCCGTTCCGAGATCTGGCTCAAGCTGTGGGGCAACCTCAGCTTCAATCCGATCAGCGCGCTGACCCATGCCACGCTGGTCGATATCTGCCGGTTCCCGCTGACGCGCGAACTCGCGGCGAACATGATGATCGAGGCGCAGACCGTCGCCGAAAAGCTCGGCGTCAAGTTCAAGGTCTCGCTCGACAAGCGCATCGCCGGCGCCGAAGGCGTCGGCAAGCACAAGACCTCGATGCTGCAGGACGTCGAATCCGGCCGGCCGCTGGAACTCGAAGCGCTGGTCGGCTCGGTGCGCGAACTGGGCCGCGTCACCGGCACGCCGACGCCGACCATCGACGCCGTGTATGCCTGCGCTTCCCTACTGGCGAAGACGCTGGCCGAGCAGAACGGCAAGCTGGCGATCGTCGCGCGCTGACCGCAAAAGTCGGCGCTGGCGACACGGCAAAGAGGGGCTCCGCGAGGAGCCCCGACTGTTTTATGCCCAGAGCGGAAGTTCGTTTGCAGCGATGAGCGGCCGGAAAGCCGCCAGTTGACTGATGGCCAAGGTCACCTGCGTCAAGAAGCTGAATGGCCTACAGTGCGCCCAACAGTCACAAACTGGCCTCCGCCGATGGCCCTGACGTCACGCGACCTTGATCTCCAAGTAGATCACGACGTCCTTCACGCGCGCATCGTCGAGCGGCGACGGATCTCCTGGCAAGGGACTCGCTGGCCGGAGGTTGCCGCCGTCGAGCACGGTGATCGAGTGCTCTGTGCGGAAGTTGGTGCGGAACGCCGCAGGCAGAACCGCACCCAGCATGCCTGCGAGGTCGGGCTGTGCCGCGAGTGCGAGGGCCGCACCACCATCGACTGATAACGACAAGCCCGTGGGGTCGGCGCCCTCCGTCAGTTCCACTCCCAGGATCGCCTTCTCGATGACTAACGTCCTGCCCACGAGGAAAAATGGGAGCTGCGGGTCGCCGATCTCGAAGGTCACCGCTGTACCGGCCCCGCTGTGGAGTACTCGGTTAAACGCAGCAGCGAAGTCGCTCTTGAGGCTGAACAGCCGAGCGACCGGTTTGCTTCGGAGGACGTTGAGCAGACTACGCTCCAGCGCGCCGCTTACCTGCTGGACGCTTCCACGCAGCGTCCCGTCGTACTCGGCGGTGTAGCTGATCGAAAGGATTACGTCGTTGATGGAGCCGTAGTCGAAGGCTCGGAACGTGCTTGGCAGTTCGAGCTTCCAGCGGCTGACGGCGCCCGCTCCTTCGAAGGGCATGTAGCGTTCATCGCGGAACGAGAGTTCGAAGACCCCAGCATCGTTCTGGGCGGTGCTGGTGGCCACAGACACGCTGCGGCGAACAGGGAAATCTACAAGGTCCCCGGAGGCTTCGCTGCGGATGTATGACTGCGATAGCGACAACATGGCGCCAATATTCACGTAAGGCCCGGTGACGCAGGGAATCGTCAGACGAACCGCCTTGATCCGGCGTCTGTAGTGCCCGGGGTACGCGAGATCGAAAAACAGCTCGGGAATGTCAAAGTCGCAGGTGCCGGTTTCGCGAAGCTTTACAATTGCCGCGGGCGCCAACTGTTGGAGCGAGAAAGCCTGGTCGACCTCGTGGTTCCGGTAATTCGTCTCGATGAAGCGGCGCTCGAGTGACTGTAGCGCCAGTAGGAGTTGCTCGCCCGCGCCCAGCCCTGCATGGCTCGCGTCCCAGTATGACGTCTCGATCAAGAAGTCGCTCGTCCCGCGTTCATAGCGGAACGCCTCGTCTGCGAGACGGGCCAGCGCAAGGGCATTGTTGTAAGCACCTCGGTAGACACGCTGCAGTGTCGTCGTCAGCCAAGTATAGAGGCCCAGGCCGGTGAACTTGCCATCGTAGAAAGCGAACATCTCCTCGATCTGGGCGACGCTCTCTTCGTGAATCTCCAGGGCGCGGGTGGCAATGTCGAAGCGAAGAGCAGTGATCTCGCGCTGGTGCTTAAGCTGCTTGAGGTCGTGGTCGGCGAGTTTCTTCTGGTGGTTCCAACCGTCGGCGCGACGCTCGAACCCGGCTTCCAGCCCTGCGGACGAGGCTACCAAGTCGGCGATGCCGGCAGTATCTCGGGCGACAGTCGCCCAACGCTCCATGCTCCCACCTAGTTCGACGCCACCATACTTCATGCAGAGAGGCGAGCCAAGTTGAGGAATCAGCGTCAGGATGCCGGCGGTACCGCCGAGGACTGCCGCTAACCCGCGGCTAATCGAGGCCGTGTGCACTGAGGTGCTCTGCGTTATCTCGTAGCCCGTGCGCCCCTCTGCCTCAAGTCCTGCGTAGTACTCCTTCCGGTAGGTCGCCGCTTCGATCTGCCGGTCCACTGCGGTGAGTGCCTCTTCGGCGACCTCCACCTCCCAGCGCCGGAGATTAGTCGTTAGCTTGGCAATGTTCTGCTGCTGGACCAGCCTAAGCCGGTTGAGCTGTTCGACGTCCTTCTTCTCCAGGGCCGACAGCAACGCCGAACCGAAGGATGCGACGGTCGCCGCCATCGCCTTGGCTTTCTCGATCAGGTACAGGAACCGGTACGGTGGTAGCGAGCCACCGGTGCCACCGAGTACCTCGTCGAGCGAAAGCCCCAGCGCCCGCGCGCGCACGAGCAACCGCGGGTCGATCTCAGGCGCGAACAAGAGCGGCATCCGTGAGATACCGTTGATGTCGCGGCAGCTCCGGATCTTGCCGAGGCGATCCTCGACGCGGTCCCAGTAAGCCAGAAGCTCCTTGTTCGGTGGCGCATAGAACACCGGCGAGAGCTGTCGAACGAGAGTCCAGCCGAAGCGGCCGCTAGCCTCGCCGAACCACTTGTGATCGCGATCTGAGGCGATCCTCTCCTTGCTACCGAAGCGCGCGCCCGTTCCCTTGTCATCACGAAGATCAGGGTTCTTCCACGCACCGGTTTGGATAGTGCTGGAGCCCGGACCGCGGAAAGCAGCGCCGCGCTTCCCCATCTTCCGCGCAGGATCCTTCGCAGTGCTGAGGGAAGCGACGTCAGCCCCGAAGGTGCGTATCGCGGAACTGGCCTTTGCAGCCTTGACCTTCGAGAACGACCAGGTCTGGAGTTCGATGAGGAATTCTGAGCCCTTGTCCAGTAGCGGCTTAATGTGCTCGTAATCGCGTGGCGTGGGTACGCCCTCCCCACAGTCGCCGAGTCGCGCAGGCCGCTCGCCGAGGATATCCCCAGCGAGGACGTATAGAAGAACCGCCTCGTTGAGCGATTCGGTCGTGAATTGGGTAAAGAGCGAGTCTGCCCAGTCCAACAGATTGTCCACGTACCGCATCACCATGTGCTTCTGGTATGCGGAAGGCCGTAAGCGAGCGATTGCGTGGGGATTGAAGGGATCGTCCTTATACGCCTCGATGGCGGCTTCATCGGTCAGGATCGACCGCAATGTGGGGATGCTCAGCTCGCGGAAGCCGGCGTAGCGCCAAACCCGATCCGAGCCCGACGCGTCGGACGCGGTTGGGTCGAAGATGTAGTGGAACCAGCGTTGCGCGGCCTCGTAGCGGCCCTGAGCGTTTAGGTGCAACGCGATCCGCCAGGGGATGTGAAGGAAGATCTCCTGGTACCAGGCGCCCAGCGGGCCGCGGAGGACAGCCTTGGCGCCGTCGACGCCGGTCTCAATGGGATCGGTCTTGACCAAACTCGACGTGACGGTGACCGGGAGTTCGCCTTCATTGAGCGAGGTCTGGAAATCCCGGGCAAGGATAGCGTCCACACCGCGCTCGAAGAGCCGGCGAGCGACCGAGTTCGCGAGCGTCGTACCGAGGCGAAGAACCCTGGCCGATGCGCCCTGCTCGGCCGAGCCATGGAACAACACGGGATCGTGAGCGAACTGCATGATCGCGTCCTCGCGCGAACCGCTGCTGCGCGGCACGGCGTGGAGGTCCGTTGTTTCGTGTACCCGCCCGACCTTCTGCGAATACAGCCCCGCGCGCGAGATCCAATCGTCATCAGGTGTTTTTTCCCCGTCAGCCCCGCGAGTCCAGCGCTCGTCGAGCAGGATGGCTGCGGCGGCGTTGCAGAGCCCGAGTCTCTCGGAGACAGTTCCGACGTACAGGTCACGATTGACGAGAACGGCAGGGATATTCGCCAGGTCGCCCGTTGTAGCCTTAGGCGGGGCCGATTTGGCGCTGCCCGCGACGAGCCTACGGCCGAAGATGTCGATCCTCGCCTGGAACCTGTGGTTCCGCCCATGGATGTAGAGACCATCACTGACGTCGGGAATCACACGGTCCCACGTAGGGCCGATGAGCGTGTAGTCCTCGCACGGCTCGCTGTGGCTTGCGACAAATTTGAAATGATCGCGGATGCCACCCGCCGTCCCGGAGTAGGGCCACCCGGCCAGGGAGACCTCCTGCGGCACCGTCCAGGTTCCATCCGTTCGTAGCGTGGTGAATTTGAGCCGCATCGCGTGGTCGTACCCCACGAACGTCGAGTTCCCGTCCTTGACATCGTTAACGCTCTTCGTGCGGATCTCGACCCAGAACACGTGCAGCCGTCCCTCGAACACAACCGGCGCCACTTCGCGCACGGGGATCTGCACGTTCAGCTTGACCCAGTTGCCCCACTTCACTCCGTCGGACTGATTCCAACGGGCGAACCGCAGGTTGTCGACGTGCCTGTAGTGCCAGACAGACGGGTCCGAGGACGTGGCGCCGAATAGATGCAGGCGGTCTACCGAGGACGTCGCCTCGTACCATGCGCCGCCGATACGCAGCTTCGCGACCTCTTCGAAGCCAGCGAGATAGTGAGTATAGGCGTCGAGCACCGTCTGCTCGTTAATCTCCTGTTGGAGCAGCGTCGATTCCAGTTCGACGAACTGATCGGTCTTGTCGTCCCGAAGGTCGGGCTCGAGGTAGTTTTCCGGCCAAAGGAAGACCTTGCGATTCGCCTCCCACACCCGGTAGTTCTGCCGCCAAGTCCACTCCTCGGCGGCTTCGGATGGAAGCTGGACTCGCAACTTCTGCGGATCACCATCTTGCCGCTGATCCTGCTCCAAGTTCATCCGAACGCGATGGACATAGAGCTGGAGCGAGCTGATCGCCGAAACGATCCGCGACGTCCGGCCGCAACCGCCCATGTCCACATCGAGGAGGAAGTAGTGGTAGAGGTCGGAGCGGTTGCGCCAGGGGATGTCCGCGGCGGGCGCGAGAGAGCGGAGAAGGTAAGAGCAAAGGGCGTCGCGCTTTCGGCCGCGGGTCGCGTCTTCGACTGGCTCAAGCTGGGCGTTGGCGGTTGTCTCGTCGGGGTAGCGGAGCCGGAAGCCAGCCACGAGTGCATCCGCCGCCTGGGCGAGTGCATCGTAGTCGTCAGAGAGGAGCAGCGGCAGCGTATCGCCGCTCATACCGAGTCCACGCGCTAGATTCACGGCACGGGCGAGACGGTGCAGGGTGTCGATCGCTGTGGTCGCGGCCGGAACGGAAGTGCGAACCGTGGACGCAAGGCTCACGTCAGCCCGGAGAGCCCGTGCCAAGATCGCGTCCTGATTCGCGGGGAACCCAGTCGAGGTGTGGGTCAGGAGTAGCGCGTGGAAGTCGGCGCGGGAGAGCGTCGTCTCCGATTCGCCGAACGCCACGCTCGGGCCCCGCGTCAGGCGCGCGTAGCGGTCGATGGCCCAGACTGCGCCGACAGGGATCGTGGGCATCGCGTCGAGACCAAACATCGCGCGGTTCTCAGCAATGAAGTTCAACGCCTCGGTGTCGATCTCCGGTGGACTGAACAGCGCGCGGAGAGGCAGCACGACGGCGAGCAACGCTTCGAGGGCGTCAGGCGTGCCGTCGCCGCGGACTGCAGCGACAAGGCCCGCATCCGGCGCGTCGCGGCTCATCCCGGCGACGGAGAGCAGGCCAGCGGCCTTGGCACTATCGATCTTCAACGCGCGAGCGAGGCGCACGGGGAGCACGGCCGAGGCGTGATAGTTGCGTAGGACGTCCCGCACTGCTGGTTCATCGACACCCCCGGGGACTGCGAGGGCGGTTGCGAACGAAAAGTCGGAGCGTAGCTGCCAACGGCCGTCCGCCGCCTCGAACCGCGCCGCATTGTCGGACACGATCCTGCGCGAGGCGGCCTCGGGAAGGCCGAGGGCGGTGGCGAACACGGTATCCGCGAACCGGAAAGCATCCGCCGGCTCCGCACGAACGTGGGCAACAATGTCCGCAAGCGTTAGCCAGGCGGCAGGGTCGAGAACCGGACCGTCCGTGATTACGCCAAGCGCGTCGAGCGTCCGCTTGCCCTCGCGCCACGTCACCACGAAATCGAGCACGTGCTCGAGCCCATCTATGCCACCCACCCAGGGGTTGGCGAGGCCATCCACGAACGCAAGGAGCTGGAAGAGCTGGTCGATTCGCACCTTGAAAGCCGCTGCGAGTCGAGCGTGGCGGTACAGCAGCGACAGGGTATCCGCGGTGAGTACGAAGCCGTCCGCGTTGTTCGTGACGCCTAGAGGGAGCCGCAACGCCAGGATGAGCCGCGACAGGTCCTCTTCGCTAACACCGACGCCTGCGCACAACCGAGGGGTCAGCGGATCAGCCGCCGTTCCGGCCGCTCGAGACGCGGAATGGATGAAGGCACGGCCAGGCAAAGGAAGCTCCCCGCCCAGGCCAAGGTAAGATGGGGAGTTGAAGCGCTGATCGAACAAGCTCTTGCCATCTGCTTTCACGGCGTGTGTTGGCAGAGTTCCGCAGAGCCCGAGGGTGTCCTCGAGGTCGACGCCGAGGACGGCGCGCACAGTGAGCAACCGAGCGACTTCCTCCCCCGCCAAGGCATTCAGGTTCGAGAGCCCGCGCTCCCGCATCCACAAGTCCAACTCAGGAAACGCCAGGTCCGCAGCGTGGGCCAACCGTACGAAGCGGTGCATTCGGTCGAGCACACCGGTGTTGAGGCCGTGGAGACGCTCCACGTCGTTCTGGACGCTCGCGGCGCTCGACTTCCCTGCCTGTATTCGCGGCGCGTCCGATCCACGGACAAACCATGACGCGATCAGTTCACCTAGCTCATCGCGGGACAGGCCAGTGGTGCGCAGGAAGTCCGGCACGTCTACCGTGGCGACGACGCCGGAGGCGGGGATGGTGATGTCGAACAGCCGAGAAAGCCGCATGCGGTCCGTGTCGACCGTGAACGTGATGGACCGCCCCCTTGCGGACAAAGCCAGCCGTTTCGCCGTCTGACTGCCGCCTAGGACCGCAGCAACATCCGCCCGAGTGCGACCCACCTGACTTAGAAGTCTGGTGACTCGGTCGTAGGGCAGACAAAACGGATGGTCGAATGCGCGGATCTCAACAGCTTCGTAAAGCGCCTGGCGGTAGACATGAGTGCCCACCAGCGCCCTATCCGCGAGGGCACCCCCGAAGCCTGTCCGGGTCGCGACGAAGTTCTCGAGGATCTCGTTGATGATGTCGAGCGTGGGAACGAGCGTGTTCGTGTTCTCGCAGGTCAACGGGAGCTTCCACAGGTCAGGCCGGCGTACCTTCAGATCGAGCACGTGGCCTGGGCGCTGCGTCGTGAACAGCGGCTCGCGGATGTGTTCATCGACAAAGCCCATCAGGTCGACAAAGTAAGCGGCAGGGCTGAGGATGGAGTTGCAGTGCTTGCAGTCGCACCACGCCTGGCTGCCGAAGAACTCCGCATAGCCCTCGATTTTCGCCAAGTAGTCCTGTGCGCCGGATCGGAGATTGCCGAACGGCTGCTTGCCAAAAGGTCCGCGCACGAGATCGTGGATGCCGAAGGCCATGTTCACGGTGATGCCTAACATCTCCGTGGCCGAAAAGCGAACTCGCTCCGCCTCCTCGCGCGCGAGCCCGGTGTCGGCGATGAGCTTCGGCACGCGAGCTAGCGCGATGGTCGGCGCGGCGTGATAGCCGCCTTCCAGCAGCCGTATGCTGGTATCCACGTCGACGGTGATCGCATGGACGCGTTGCTGAGCCTTGAGCGACTCGAGCAGCATCGACTGCTCTGCGGAGGTGAAATCCGCGTCGAGCTTCAGCGCATGGAGATCCGCGCTGCCGCGCGTGTAATCGAGCGTCAGCCAGTCCACCTCCGTGTGCGCCTTCTGGAGCTTCGTCACCGCAGCGAGACCAGTCTTCAGCATGGAACGCCGTTGGGTGGGCGTAAGGCCCGGGTCCGCCAGCACAGCGTCCAGATTGAAGCTGGGCCAGGCGGCGACGATGCGCTCGACTTGAACGGCGTCGTCGTCGAGCGCGCCGAGCAGGCGGCCATAGAGTGCCCTCGATGGGGCCAGCGCCGCATGCCGTCGAGCCAGCTCGCCCGCCCAGGAGCTGGCGTCGTAGTCGTCGGGGATGGGGGCATTTGTCGCCTTCAGTGCCTTCTCCCACGCGTCGGGGCGCATGGCAATGAGGTCGGTGACCTGCTTGCCGGCGACAGCGCGGGTTAGCGCCTCGGTGTCATCGGAGAGCAGGAAGGCGACGCGGGCAGCGCCGAGGCTCCGCGCTTCATCCGGCTTCAGCGTCTGCTTCTCGACGAGGTCGGCGAGCACCTCGTCAGTGGCGGCCTCTGGGGACGGCAGAGTCTTGGCGAGCGCCTCGGCCCGCTGGGACGAGAGCTTGACGGCGTCGGCCAGCACGTAAAAGCGACCGAGGTCGATCCCCGGGCGCAGGAGCGGGATATCCTGGAGCTTGGTGTCGTCGCTGGGGAGCGGATCTTCAACATCGGCGAGGCGAGTAGCGGCGTCGCGCAGTGCATCCAACTCGGCTGCGGAGGGCGCTGCTGGTTGCGGCGTGGTGGGAGTCGGTCGGGGTGCCGGCGTCGGTCGTGCCGGCGATGGCGCGCCCGGGCGAAGCGTGAGCGTTGCGACCCGGTCGCGAAGCACGCTGCCGAGAGTGCCCCCAACGAGTGTTCGTACGTCTATGTCGCGGAGTACATCGACAGCTGCCGGTGGAAGCGAAGCGCGAAGCAGCTCAAGGGTGGTGACGCGCTCGGCAGTGGCGGCACGATCGACAACCTTCGCGACATCAGGCTCGCGGACACGGGCCTCGCCAAGGGGGAGTCCTGAGGAACGGAAGAGGGATATGGCTTCAGTTCTGTTCATTAGCATCCTCTGCAGTGGGGGATCGAGTCGACTGCGCTGGCGGCTGACGCCGTCGGATAGAAACCCGTTGGAAGGAAAGCCCAGCGGTCTCCACCTCAATGCGGGTTGCCGGCCTTCCCTGGGCATTGATGAGGAGGTGGCCGCCGCGAAGCGAAAGCGGCTCTTGCTCGAACTCGACGCCCGTCTCGGGCACGAGCCAGAACTCCTCGTCCCACCCGAGGTTCAAAGAGACAATGGAGGAGAACCTTGGAACGTCCTCAATGCAGACCGTGCGGGACATACGCTGAAGGCAGACCGAGCGGTTGGCGTCGCCCTGTACGATGCTGCGGAGCGCAGCCCATAGCTGAGTAAGCCCATTGCTCACGGCGTCTGCCCCACGGGAGCGGAAGCGGGGGGGCTGCTCTCGCCGCGGAGCCCGAAGTAGGCCGCTAAACCAGCCCCCCCCAGCGAGATAGTGAAGAGGGTCTCCGCGCGGCTCAAACTGCCAAAGGCCTCGAGCGGAGCAAGGGGGACGGCGTGAATGCGAAGCGCCGCGCTATGGCCAATTGCGTACGCGGCGACCTCCTCGACGTACTTCACGGGGGCGCCAATCGGAATGGGGCCGAGTCTGGCGTCTCCGGCCTTCCAGACGATGCCTGCGTACCGCGCGAGCAACGCGTGGAAGCCCTCGTGCGCTGCCGTATCTCGGAATGCCCAGGTCCCTGGAATCTCGAAATTCTTAACAACGGTCTGGAATCGAGGCCACCAAGTGGACGTATTGATTTGCCGCACAATCTTAGTTACGCCGCCTTTGTCGCCTCGCCAGTTGGCCCACTCGGAAAACTTACGCCTGACTCCGTTGCGTACCGTGCGCAGACTGCGGGCAAGTTGCCCGGACAAGAGTCGTACGGCTCCGCGAAGGCCGATCTTCCGCAGCGTCGCTATCCCCGCCTTCAACGCGAGCAACGCTTCGCCGATCCCCGTCAGCATCTCGACGACGGTTGCGACGAAGGCCGCCACGCTCAGGACAACGTAGAGTCCCTGCGTGAAGCGATTCGCTGGGATCCACCCGAGCCATCCACCGGGCACGCCATACCGGTCGCCACCTTCTTCGCCCTTGCAGGACTCAAAGTTGAGATAGCCAGCAACGCAGACGATGTCGTCGAACGCTGTCCGTGGCTCCTGGCCGTTCTCCGTCCCAGTGCCGCCAGACTCGCCGCTCGGTGAGCCGTTCCGAGTACCGCTGGCGCTGCCATGTGGGCTACCGTCTGCGGAAGGGCTGAGTAGGCCGGGAGGAGCGGAGGGAGACCCGTTGGGATCGAGACCTGCAGGGCCTGCACCGGGAGGGGCTGGCGTGGTGCCCATTGCTCCGGGCACACCCTGGTCGCCGATGTTTTGCCTGCCCATGGCGCCCGGTACTTCGCCGGTTCCTCCCGGAACACCGCCAGGAGGACCGCTGAGACGGGTACCGTCGGGGCTCCCGTTCTGGCTGCCGCCCGCTGGTCCGGCAAGACGTGTCCAGCCCGGCTCGCCGCCTGGGGTGCGTGCGCGGCCGCCGGACCCATTCCCATTTCCAGTGCCCCCGCTCCGTGCGCCTGCGGCCCCGGAACCGGCGGCGTGCGCTTGCGTACTGCCTCGCGCAGGGCCTGGTTCCGCGCCTCCGTCGCCCGTGTTTGCCGAAATGCCGACACCTCCCGAGCCCGTGGCCTGCGTTAATTGCCCATCGGAGCCGCTTTCGCCATGCGATGCCACGCTACTGCCAGCGCTATTTCCCTCGTGCCCACCTGCTCCGGTGCCCTCCTGTCCGCTGGCCCCGGCACTTGCTGAGCTGTCCTGTGGGCCAGCACCTGATCCCGGCGGGCCGGCGCCACCTGCGACGGCACCCGTGTCGATCGAGCGAATGGTGTCCAGCAGACTCTGGAACGACTCGTACCCCTCGTAGTCCTGCTGGGCCTTGGAGAGCAGGACCGGGTCGATCTGCTCGCTCCGTACGATGTACCAGTTGCCGTCGCGGCGGTCGAGATCAAATACCCGTATGCCCTGTTGTAGACCAGCGCCTCGATTGAACGCCCTGATGGCGGACGCTTCAGACCAGTCGGAAGGCACGGTCGCAAGCTGCCGCCATTCCTGAGCCGCCATGCTCGTCTGCAAACCGTCCTCGTCGACGAGCGTGCTCGGATTTCCCCGCACGAAACAGTAGAGGTTGGTCCCGTCCACCATCCCCGCCGGATCTGGGCTCACCCACCGGTACATCCACGGCGCGTAATAGCGGTGCCCGAAATACGAGAGCCCCGTCGCCGCGTCGCGCTCCTTGCCCATGTAGCGGTAGTCGCGCAACGCGATCACGCGCTCGTCGTCCCCCGCGATGAATGCGGTGCCACCGTAGGGGAAGTACTCCTCGCAGGCAATCAGCCCTCCGGCCTCGTCTAGCTCCACGACCGCGCTGCCCTGGGCGTTGCCGAGGATGTAGTGGACGCGGGCGCGGGTGAGGTCGTCTGTCTCGTGGCCAAGGTCGTCGCGCGTCCAGCGATAGATGAGCGCGACACGCCCCTGTTCGTCGTGGATGTGCGAGGTCCAACGTTCGAGGATCGGTTGATTCCCGAGCCGGATCCGCCGGACTTCGCTGCCATCGAGGTAGACCGTCTCCGTTGTCTCGATTGTGCCGTTCGCGAGGCGATGGTGAACCTTGCGAACGCGCATTCGGTCGGCGCCGGAAGTGTAGTACTCAGCGTCGTCCTGACCTCCGGTCGCCGAGCGGTCGATAATCACGGCGCGAGAGAGCGTGCCGCGCCAGGACCATTCCACGCGCCGCATGTGGTCCATGGCGCCGAGCTGTCCGGCGGCGTCGAAGCGGGTCTCGGGGTTGCTGACGGGATTTCCGACAAGGTCGCGCTCGGGGAGTGATCGGTTCGAGGTCGGAGACACCCACATCCGCGTGGTCCACTGCGCGGTGAGGCCCTGATGGCGCATTCGCAGCAGGTTGTCGGCCTGATCGTACTGGTAGGTGCGCGTGTAGCGCTCCACCTGGGATCCGTCGTTGAGCGGCACCCGCCGTGAGAAGCGATACCCAGCCGAGCTGGGGACGTCGTCCGTGGGAAGCAGCGCGCGATGCACCCGGCCCTGAGCTTCCGTGAGACGGTAGTGCGGATCGTAGCGATAAGTGGTGGTGGCGCTGGTGTTCAGCCCCTGCAGCAACGCGCCGGAGAACCCAGGTTCTTGGACCATATCTACGACCCTAAGGACGTTGCCCATCGGGTCGTAGGACATTCGGAGGTCTTGGAGCGTGCTGCCACCAAGCAGGGCGCGCTGGCGCGCTGGTCTACGCGTATCGAGTTCGTATGTCCAGTCCTGCGTCACGCCGTTGCCGAGGCGACGGGACAGTCGTCGGCCCCCGGCATCGTGATCGGCGCTCGCGAAGACCTCGGTTCGTACCAAAGTTCCGTCCGATGCGGTCAGGGCGATGGCGCGCATCTGGCCGGCGACGGACCACGCGACTTCGCGGAGCAGGCCGTCTGGCAGCGTGGCGCGTACGAGGCGCCCGAGGGCGTCATAGGCCGCGCGGCTGACAAACCGCTCGGGAGACAAGGCCACGGCGACACGCCAATCCGGCTCGCCGACAAAGTCATCACGGAGTTGTCGCTCGCTCTCGAGCGGTGCGCCGATCGGGTCGTAGCGGAGGATGGCCTGCCGACCGGCGCCATCGCGCGCTTCGACCAGGCGTCCCCGCGCGTTTCGAGCAGCGCCGTCGGCAACCGACTCTCCGTACTCGAAGGCCGACACCTGGTGATCGAGTCCGTTGCCGCGCACGTTCTCGTGCAGCGGCCGGTCCGCGGCGTCGAAGGTGGTCTCTACGTGGTGACCAAGCGCATCCCAGCGGTGACGGGAACGACCGAAGGAATCAGGTAGGAGCCATGTCTCGCCAGCGTCAATGCTGCGCCGGTACACCGCCTCGCCGTCGAGCCCCATGGCCTCGACCGAGGCGACAAGGCCGCGCGCGTCTACGACCTGGATCGCACGCCCGCCGCCGTCGTACACGCTGCGATTCACGCGGTCATCGGTGACGGAACCGCCCGCCGTGGAGACGCGCACCTCGCGCCCCCACGGGTCCAGATCGACAGTGGTCGGTGTGGCGGCGTGATCGCGGACGCGCGCGAGGGCGTCTTGCCCCGCAGAACCCGGAAGCTGTGCGCCGCGCACAAGCCCCCACGCGGACCCCACGGCGGTGTCGTTGCGGTCATGGCGCCGCACCGACCATGCGGCGTACTCGTTTCGTTCCAAGGATCCGTCGGGATGGTCGACCCGCACCACGCGGCCGAGCGCATCGTAGGTGAACGCAGTTGAAACGCCGAGTCGCAGCAGCGCCGCATCTCCCTCGAAGGCTGCGCCCGAGGAGAAGAAGGGTTCGTGGACTCGCACCACCTCCCGCTTACGGTTCTTGATCTCGAAGCCAGATACAAGCCAACGGTCGTTGGTTGGCCCAGGCACAGGCGCACCACCACCGTCGACCACGATGGCACCATTCGGCGCCCGCTGGACGGCATCGCCCGGTTCGACGCTCAGGCGGCTCTGGAGGATATCGCCGACGCCGTCGAGATAGGTGAGCTGCACCCGGACTCCAGGGGCAGTCCCGCTACCGGCACCATCCTGGAGCAATCCCGTACGTTGCAGCGTCAGGATCCTGACCGGCAGCCCTTCTCGTTGGGGTGCGTCGAGATCAATCCACGTGGCGGTATCGCAGGTCCCGAGGGCCGCCTCCGGATTGGCGAGAGCATCGTCCAGGGCGCGCGGGAATGCGGGCGTGATCGATTCGCCGCCCCAAGGGTGCGTCGTCGCACCTTCAACGATGGTGCCGTAGCGAACGTGCCGCACGACGACGCCGAACGGGTCGTACTCGACCTCCTCAATCAGGCCGTTCGCGTCGGTAATGCGCCACGGGGCGCGGGTGTAAGGGTCGAGCACGGCCTCGGTCCGGTTTCCGACGGCATCAGTGCTGGCGATCGGAACCAGATCTTCGTACTCGAGGCGTGGCCCGGTACCATCTGGGCGAACGGTGCCGAGGAGCGGTGCGAACTCCGCGTCACTGCCCCAAAGGTGAACGGGATCATCGCGCCACCAGTAGCCCTGCTCGGCGCGGTAGCCCTCGGCGAGCAAACGCGCGTCATCGACGCGGCCAACGTAGATCGTGGCAGGCCAGGCGATGTCGAAGACGGCAGCGCTCTCGTGGTGGACCAAGGTCCGAGCGCCGACCTGACCAAGCGGAAGCGTGCCTCTGCGAGCATCGTCGTAATAGAAACTCCGCTCCCAACTCCACAGGCGCGCAGCGAGTGCGCCCTCCGGCGTAGCGTGGTGGACCAACGGTGCGGCGAGGGCTGCACCAATGTCGTCGGCAAGCAGCCGCTGCGGGCGGACTGTGCTCGGGTCGACGCCGAGCAGTTCCAGAGTACGGACCTCCAAGGGGATCGCTCGCTCGAAGCGATCATCGGTGTCAACGTGCAGCACCCGGCTCTCGTGCAGCTCGATTCCACCGCTCTCCTGTCCAGGCGCGTCGGGGTGCGCTCGAGCGTGGGCTATGCGAGCCACCAAGACGGGGTGGCCAGTATCATCAAGCCGCACGGTCAGGCTGCGCGTGATCCTGGGGTCACCGGCTTCGCCCTCGTGGATTGCCTGGACCTGCTCACGCTCGATAACCCGGACGGCACGGTCCTCCTTTGGGGCGTCGCCGCCGACAGCTTGGACCTCCCAGGTCCAAGAGCTGATTTCCAACGGAACAGCAGCCGGAATGCCGCCCGGGGCCGAGTAGACCTCGACTCTGCGAGGACGACCAGCGACGGCGCGTCTGGCTCGAACGGCGTCGATCGATGGGTCGTCTAGCCCAATTACCCGGGAGGCACCCACGACGGTTCCGCCGTCCCAGCTTCGGGCACAAGCGGCACGCTGCTCATCCGGCGCACCCACGACATGCCAGGTGCGGCTTAGGCGGGGCACGCTGGTGGGCGCCAGCGGGTCATCGGTAGTCACCTCGACGTCGAGTTGGTCCACGCGCCCGAAGCCTCGGAACTCCCGCGCTTCGGAATCCAGATATCCGTCGCGGTAGCGCAGCGTCGTCGTCGCGATGGTGCGGGCGACATGATCCTCGAACTCGATGCGGTCCACGACCGGCACGTGCTGCGGCAGGTGGGTGGACCATTCGGCGCCCTCCAGTAGATCGCGCAGCATGTGCTGTCCGGACGTGGACCAGCGCACGCGCACCGAGAGACCTGAACCGTCGTCGATCTCTACGAGGCGGCCTGGCGGGACCGCTCCCGTGAGCGGCAATGCTGCTAGTCCCTCAGCCATGGGGCCGGCGCTCGACCACACAAGCGCGGGCCTTCCGTCGCCGTAGATCTCGAGTACGCGCAGATCCGTCAATTTATCGAGGGAAGGGACGCCGCGACGAACGCCACCCAGGCGCAGGCGGTTGCCGCCGAGGTTGTGCCACCAGCGCAGCTCTTCTCCGTCGAGGTAAAGCAGGTCAGGACAGCCATTGCCGGTGAGGTCAGCGAGCCGCAGGCGCCGGATGTCGAAGTCGTCCCGGCGGGTGAAGGTGGGGGCGTCGTCCACGACCACCGCATCGCCGAACTGGCCGTTCCCGAGGTTGGGCCAGTACTCGATCCGTCCATTCTCGACGCGGACGAGGTCGGGCAGACCGTCGCCATTCATGTCGGCGAAGATCAGATCGAGCGCGGGATCTGGACGAAGCTCGCGCGCTGCGCCCGCACTGCGGGACTTGGGGATTCGGCGGGGCTCGCCGAGCCCTTCGGGAGCGTCGGAGGGGTACCAGAGGAAGTGGTCGGCCTCGCTGACGACGAGGTCCGGACGCCCGTCGCCGTCGAGGTCAACGCGCTGGACCCGAGAGCCAACACCCTCGACGTGTGCGGTGCGGGAGCGCGCTTGGTAGCCCGACCACGTCTGGCGCTCACGATCGAACTGGTAGCGCCCAGCGCCCCGGCCGACGAGGGTGGCGAGGTCCGTGTTGCCGTCCTGGTCATCGTCGCCGAGCGCCATTGCGATTAAACGAGTGGCCGGCCGCTCGGCGAGGGCCACTGGGGAAGCGAAGCGCCCGGCGCCAAGGTTGCGGCTATACCACCAGCCGGACGAAGCCTCGGCGAGCACGCCAGGCAGGCCATCGCCATGCAGGTCGACCCAACGTGTGCGTGCATCGGCGAGGCCATGACGCGCTGTGGGAAGCCGGACACGCGGGCCGATGTGCGGGTCGATCGCGGGCTCCGCGTAGCGGAAGCGAACGGATGGGAGCGAGGCCGAGCGCGTGCCTGCGTCACGCCATGCGGAGTGCTGGACCTCGACGAGCCGCGAAATCACCGAGATGGTTGGATCCGCGTAGATGAGGCGTGTGGTTGAGACGCGCTCGTAGCTGGCGCCGATACGCTGGAAGATGTGTACAGCCTCGCAGCGGCGCCATGTGCGAACGTCGAAGCCGGGTCGATAAGACGACGACGGGTCGGGTCGGACCGCCCAGTCGCGGTCGGGAACAATCTTGGGCGCGTCCGGATCGTGGTCGCCGTAGTCGAAGACGAAGACGAAATTCCAAATCGTTCCGGGTGCAGGATCCGTCGGACCGGAGGGCTCGCGGTTACCGAAGCGGATGGTTTTGATGTACCGCTGGGCTTGGGGCATCCGCAGTCGCGTACGCTCCGATGCGGCGGCGCGGTCAACCCCACGCAAATCCTCGTCGACGTACTCGAACGCGATGGCTCGACCGAGCGGGTCGACGCGGAAGGTGGGAAGCCAGGCTGCGATGCGGGACGGATCGCTCGAGTCAAAAACCTTCGCGTTGGCTGAGTCGCCATAGCGAGTAAGCACGTTGCCGCCGTCGCGCGACCACCATGTGACCGCACCCGTAGTTGTGTCAGTCCGACGCTCGACTCGCAAGTCGTCGGGGTTTGTGGCGAGGCGCCAGAACTGCGTGGCGACGCCGCCCAGGACGTGAGCTCGCGGTGAGCTGTTGGCCTGTACCCATGGCACAAGCGCCTCACCGCCGAAAAGATAGCCGTCCTTCGAGGACCAAGTGGACACCCCGCGCGCGGGCCCGATGGTGACAGCGGCGGGGAGCGAGAGACTCCACCCAGCGCCTACAATAGAACTTGCCGGGGACGAACCATAGACGAGAGCCAGATCCGGCGCCCCCTCAGGCACACCTGGAGGCAACGGTAAAGGAAGTCGAGCGCGCAGGGCCCCGGTAGCAACATCCGGTGCGACAATAGGCGTAAGCCGAACTGAAGCGGGAGCGCGATCGAAGAATCTAAGCCCCATCGGCATCAGCCCGACAACCAGTGAATAGGGACGTCATTCCGACGTCAAGGATCGGTGCCAGTTGCTTGGGTCAAATGCTGTCATCTGAGAGCTCCAAACCATCGTCAACAGCGATTACCTATCCCACCCGACTGCGAGATGGCGTCCGCAAACACATACCGCAACGCCCCGCGAGTTGTCCAGTCGGACGAGCTCAATTATGAGCAAAGAATAACAAGAAAGCAACGCCGGTACAACTCGCCAAGATTTAAGGTGACGGAGGCACTGATGAACAAACCGGGACGACGAGATGTCGGCGGAACCGGTCACGTTGTGCAATTTGCCTGAGTATCTCAAGCGACAACTCTATTCATCTCCGAATCGGCCCATCTTAGAACAGTCACTCGTTGGAGGCCGCTTCTGGCCGAACTCAGCCCCAAAGATTCACCGCAAACCGCGCCGACTTCAAAAGTCGGCGCTGGCGCTACGGCGCCGCGAGGTACTCGTTGGCCAGAGTGCCGACGCCCTCGATCACCACCTCGACCGTGCTGCCCGGCTTCATCGGCATCGCACCGAGCGAGGTGCCGCAGAGGATCACGTCGCCCGGCTGCAGCGTCATGTCCTTCGAGATCAGCGACACCAGCTGCGCCGGGCTGAAGATCATGTCGGAGAAGGGATAGCACTGCCGTTCGCGGCCGTTGAGCAGGGTCACAAGTTCGCCGCCGGCCGGATCGAAGTCGGTCTCGATCACCGGGCCGAAGACGCCGAAGGTGTCGAAGCTCTTGGCCCGCGTCCATTGCGCAAAGCTCGCGTCGCGATTGAGCAGTTCCAGCGCCGTGACGTCGTTGGCGCAGCTGTAGCCGAAGATGTGGG